>JAVVPL010000060.1:4342-11066 GCA_036655775.1 Bacteroidales bacterium
GAGGCAATATGCATAAGTGCACTATCTCCACTAATAAGTAAACGGGCAGCTTGTATCGTATAGGCCGTTTGTGCTAAGGACAGTTTCCCGCAAGCATTTATCACCGAGGGGCAATGAGCAAGTACAGCTTGTGCTTTATTCGCATCAGTTTGATCGCCTAGCAAGACTATTGGAGCGTGTATATTTTGACAAAGTTCAATAAAGCGATCGAGGGGAATCTGCTTAGTGAAATGTTTGCTTCCCACAGCAATAGCTACAAAAGGCAGTTGGGGTATTTCAATAGAAATAGGCTTTTGTAAATTAAACAGTTCCAATCCTTTTCCATCATTTTGAATGCCTAAACTTTGGATCGCTTTAAAATATCGATCCACGACATGTGTAGGGGGCATTGCTTTTTTACAATGTAAATGAATACGTGCAAAACGTGCGACACTCAATTTGGGATATGTTCCCACTTGCTTCCATAATTTATGTAAGGCTGCACGTACACAAAAAGAACGAAGATTTTTATGTAGATCGACAACAAAATCAAATTTTTCTTTTTGTAAATCAAGGATACATTCTTTCAAAGAATCATTGAATACATGTATATGGTCAATATGAGGATTGCCTTCCAAAAGAGGAACGGAGGCTTTTTTTGTCAAAAAATGCACCTCATATCCACCTTTTTCCTTTAAACATCGCGCAATGGGTGTACACAAAAGTGTATCTCCTAGGGAAGAAAAACGAATGATGAGAATTTTTTTGATCATGCAATTATTTTTTTGTAGGGATCCGTTTGAGAATATCTAGGGTTAAATCCCAAAAACGTTCCACCGTTGCAATCTCTAAACGTTCGTCTGGCGAATGGACCCCACGCATGGTAGGACCATAGGATACCATATCTAAACCTGGATATTTCTCTTCAAATAGACCACATTCCAAACCCGCATGTATAGCCAAAGCTAGAGGCTCTTGATGAAAACGTTTACGGAAAGCATCTTCGATAATGGCCAAAATTTCGGAATTTGGATTTGGATTCCAACCTGGATATCCTTCGCCATGTTCCACTTCCGCTCCAATTAAATTAAAACAAGCGGCTAGCTGATGTGCTACATCAAATTTGGCTGAAGTTACGGAAGAACGTTGACTTGTGGTGATTAGTATATGATCATTTTCCATCTTCACCGCGGCCAAATTGGTAGATGTTTCCACAAAATTTGGAATTTCGGCACTCATGCGAATCACTCCATGAGGACAAGCATACAGTGCATTTTGTAAAGCCAATTGTTTTTCGATGGACAAAACCGTGCTAGGGGTATTTATTGGTTCGCAAGTAAATACCAATCCACTTTCAGTAGCCTTGAGTTCATTTTGAATTACTTTTTCAAAAGCATGTACAGCATCTGTTAAAGCATTGGTATGTTGTGCCTCTATCACTACATCTGCAAAAGCTTCTCGAGCAATGGCATTTCTTAAATTACCTCCATTAAAAGCATGTAAACGTAAACGTAAAGAGGGGGTCCATTCCCAAAGAAAACGATTTAATAATTTATTGGCATTTCCCAAACCCTTATTTATATCATCTCCCGAGTGTCCTCCTTTAAGTCCGCTGATTTTCAATCGAAATCCCTTTATATTTCCTTTAGGGCTAGCTTCATAGCGATAAGGTAACTTAATTACGGTGTCAATACCTCCTGCACAACCAATAAAAAATTGACCGTCATCTTCCGAGTCGAGATTCAATAAAATTTCTCCTTGTAAAAAATCAGGTTCAAGACCAAAGGCTCCTGTTAAACCAGTTTCTTCATCTACGGTAAAAAGACATTCTAGAGGACCATGGTCGATATCGTCAGATGCCAAAATTGCTAATTCCATAGCTACACCAATGCCATTGTCGGCTCCTAGAGTTGTATCTATGGCTTTTAACCATCCGTCTTCTATTTTTACTTCAATAGGATCGGTATCGAAATTATGTTTAGAGGTGCTGTTTTTTTCACAGACCATATCCATGTGCGATTGAAGCGTAAGAGGTTTGCAATTTTCGTAACCCTTGCTTGCTTTTTTGCGAATTAATACATTTCCAGTAGCATCTTCATGGGTTTCTAAACCCAATTGTTTGCCAAAATTAACTAAATAGGCACGTATTTTTTCTTCTTTTTTTGAAGGGCGAGCAATGGCTAAAACTTCCCCAAAATAAAACCAAATTTTTTCAGGTTTCAGTGTTTTTAAGATTTCATTCATTTTGCTATATCTTTTGTTTTATTTATAAATCACTATAGGAATAAAAAAGCAGGTAAACTTAAAAAAAACGTTTAAATGGACTTAATAAATATTCTATAAATCGGTAAATACCAGGAATGTCTTGCCATTTTTCATAATTAAACTGCACACTTTGGGCTTCGGTGCCTTGGAGATGGGCATCTAAAAGAGTGATAATTTCTTTATGCTCACCGCAGAGCATAATTTCGTATTGATATCTAAAACTTCGATAATCGAAGTTGGAAGACCCTATCATAAAATACTTATTATCACAAAGTAAACATTTTGCATGTAAATTGTCAGGTTTGTAAAAACGCCATTCAATACCCGCTTTATATAAAGGACCCAAGTATTTGTTACGTAACAAGTCAATGGTACGCATATCCGAATTAAAGGGAATATATACGATTACTTTGACTCCTCTTTGTGCTGCCATAATCAAAGCCTTGCGAAATTTACTACTAGGCAGAAAATAAGGCGTTTCCAAACGGATTTCATGTTTGGCATGGCCTATCATATTCATTGCTTGTGAACGAATTTTTTGAAAATAGACCGAGGGCGTATCTTGTATAATGGTGAAACCTTCACTATGTAAATTTTCAATACGTTCAAAAGGCACACTGTCGTAGAGTTTGTAGAGTTGAAAACTTTGATTGAAGGCTTTGGTCAAGCATAAGCAAAGATCGCCTTCTAAACGAAGATTCAATTCTCTCCAACTTAATGAATATGCAGATAAATTAGAGGAACCCACATAACTAATTTTGCCGTCAATCAATAGTAATTTTTGGTGATTACGAGTGTGGTTTTTATCAAAAATATTAGAAATAAAAAATTTCAGTTTTTTGAAATAACGAACTTGCGCACCCGCTTCGATCAATTCATTAAAAAAACCTTCATAGACATTGGTGCCATAAGCATCTAATAAAAGGCGAACTGTAAGTCCTTCTTTGCACTTACGCAAGAGTGCTTCTCTAAATCGTTTGCCAATTGCATCTTCGGCAAAACGATAGGTTTCCAAATAAATACTATGTTTAGCATTGAGAATATCGTCTATCATTGCGGTAAATAATAGTAAATTATCATCATATAGACGAGGGGCAAGTGTGTTTGAGTAGGGGCGCATTAGTCAAAAAGTTTTAAGTTTGATTTAAACACATTTTTTAAAGAACTCATTGGGAGCGTTATCGTGATAGCTCCCGTAGACCAAGGAGCAATTTCATAAGGAGCATAAGCTAATTCTAAACCTTTGGAGGTAAATCCCATTAAAGAGGGCATAGGTAAATCGGCCAATTCAACAAATAGGGTGGTTTGCTCAGTAGTTGCATTGAGGGGAAGTGCGCGTTGACGACAAAATTCTTTGCGAGCCAAATCCATCAAAGCAAGCGTATCTTGAACAAAGGGCGCTAACTCAAAAAGTTTGCTATCTACACGAAAAAAATTGAGAAAACGGGCATCAAACATCCCATGTGCCCCACCTGTAAACGCATAGGATTGAATATAAATGGACACAATCTTATCATTATAAAACGCCTTCCATTGGCTGGATATTTGATAAGGGATGATAAAATCTACTTTATTTTCATTGGGCTGAGGGCTTACAAAGTCGGTGGCCCAACGGATGTATGCCTCTTTCAATTGCTTAGGATTGTCGATACCTTGTTTCATCTCCAAGGTAAACTTGTCGGAAGTAGGAACGACTTGTGCCATGACAACACAAATGTCACGATTGATTTTGTGAATTAAAGAATTAGATTGGGTCGAAGTGTCAATTTGAGGAAAATCCATTTTAATATCGATATCACCCTTTAGATAGCTTATATTTTTATTCTGAATACTTAGTTTTGCATGGGGGGACTCAAGGAAATAATTACAAGCAGGTAAAAAAGTTAAAATATAGAGTATAAGAAATATAGGAAGTATTTTGTGCAAAAATACATGCGTGTAAATACGTTTCATTTTGGGATTATTTGCTTGCAATGATAGTCTAAATTTGTTATAAAAACAAAGTTACGTGATTTTTTTGATATTTCAGCCTTTAAATTCATTAAAATTATGTAAATTTGCTATCTATTTATTAAAATTATTACGTATGAAACGAACATGAGCTCAAACTCTCAAGTAAGAGTATGAAAATAAACCTCATGGAGTTCCATACGCCCTATTTATTAAAATTATTACGTATGAAACGTTTTATCTTTTTGAATATATGTTTGTGGGGTCTGTGTTATTTTTCTATTGCACAAGATATCACGGGTGTTTGGATGGGCACACTTAGGGTGCAGAATACAGAACTTCGCTTAGTATTACATATTAATCTATCAGGAATGGGGTATATAGCCACTATGGATAGTCCAGATCAAGGAGTATATGGAATTAAAGTAGAAACCATTATAATGAAAGATTCTTTACTAAGTCTCAAAATCCCTAAATTATATATGGAATACAAAGGACGATATTTGAGTCAAGATAAAATAAAAGGGCAATTTAAACAAAATGGGATATTAATTCCTTTGGTTTTGGAGCGAAGTACAAGCACCGATTTGACAAAAACACAAGTTCTTCGTCCACAAACACCAGTTAAGCCATATCCCTATTATAATGAAGAGGTCGTATTCGACAATACAGAAGCAAATATACATTTAGCAGGGACCTTAAGTTTACCTCATAAAGAAGGAGGGTGTCCTGCGGTAATTTTAATTAGTGGCAGTGGAGCTCAAAATCGAGATGAAGAAGTGTTTGGCCATAAGCCTTTTGAAGTTATAGCCGATTATTTGACTAGAAATGGTATTGCCGTTTTACGGTATGATGATAGAGGGGTGGGACAATCTACAGGTCAGTTTGAAGGAGCCACATCATTTGATTTTGCTAGCGACGTGAAAGCCGCGCTCAAATATTTAAAATCAAGAAAAGAAATCAATGCCAAACAAATAGGTTTGATAGGTCATAGTGAAGGCGGTTTGATTGCACCATTGGTAGCCGTGGATTATAAGGAGGTGTGTTTCTTAGTATTGTTGGCTGGACCTGGTTTGCCAGGTGGCGATATACTGTTGCAGCAACAAGCTTTGATAGGACATGAGCAAGGGATGAGTGATAGTCTGATTGCACAAAACAAAAAATGGCATACAATTATTTTTGATCATATCAAAAATACAAAAGACCCTAAAGTATTGGAGCAAGTTATCATTGCACTTGTGCACGAATATGCAAACACCCAAATGCCCTTAGATAGTATGGATGCGCAACAAGTGGAGGATATACTTAATAGACAAATACGAAATATCTTAAATCCATGGATGTTGAATTTTATCAAATATGATCCTTCCGTAGTTTTACAAAAAATAAAATGTCCCATATTGGCTTTAAATGGAGAAAAAGATTTACAAATAGCGCCTAAAGAAAATTTAGCAGCCATCAAAAAAGCCTTAAAAAAGGCTAAGAATAAAAACGTAACCATACAAGAACTTCCCAACTTAAACCATTTATTTCAAGAATGTAGCAGTGGTAATCCTGCAAAATATAGAGAAATAGAACAAACTTTTTCGCCTAAAGCACTTCAAATTATATCCGATTGGATACAAAAACAAATAAAATAATATGCCTTTTTCAACTTTTATTTTTGATTTAGATGGCACTTTGGCCAATACACAATTAGATTTGGCAAATGCTATGAATCGAGTGTTAAGTAAACATGGATACCCCTTGCATAGCGCTGAAGAATATAAATATTTAGTAGGCAAAGGTTTGCGCAACTTAGTTAAGGGGGCCTTACCCTTACAAGTACAAAATTCTACGAATATTACACTTTGTCTAGATGAAATGATGGCGGATTATGGGCACAATTATTTGATTGATACCCATATTTACGATGGCATAGGCGAAGTCTTAGACTGTTTACAAGCAAAAGGAGTCAAAGTGGGGGTGCTTTCCAATAAAGCGGATGCAATTACGCAAAAAATAATAAAAGAATTATTTGCTAAATGGACTTTTGATTTAATACTAGGTTTAAGTGAAGCTTTTCCGCGTAAACCCAAAGCAGATAGTATTTTATATATGTGTAAACAAATGGGAGTTAAGCCTCAAGATGTTTTATATTTAGGCGATTCTGGAGTTGATATGGAATTAGCGATCAATGCCAATATATATGGGGTAGGGGTGCTTTGGGGATTTCGTACTGCAGAAGAGCTCAAACAAAATGGAGCCAAAGAGTTGATTGAGACCCCTAAAGAAATTTTAAAATATCTGTAAAATAAAATAATATGCGATGTGTAATTATCTCCATAGGAGATGAACTCCTTATTGGACAAGTAGTAAATACGAATGCTTCTTGGATGGGGCAAGCTTTGAATGATATTGGCATCAAGTTGGATACCGTTTTGACCATAGGTGATACCGAAGAGGATATTTGTCAAGCGATCAAACTGTCGATTAAACATAGTCAACTTATTTTGATAACGGGAGGTTTAGGACCTACTAAAGACGATAT
>JAVVPL010000060.1:11076-12418 GCA_036655775.1 Bacteroidales bacterium
AATAAAGCATTATTTGCCTCTAGAGGATATCCGATGACAGAAATCAACCGCCAACAAGCGTTTATTCCCGCTTGTTGTGAAGTGATTTACAATACGTGTGGAACCGCTCCAGGGATGTGGTTTACACAAGATGGCACCATTATCGTTTCTATGCCTGGCGTGCCTTATGAAATGAAAAAAATGATGGAGTTGGATATACTACCTCGCTTAAAGGCTTTGATAGGTAATGATTGTATACTTCATCAAACCATTATGACTCATGGATTAGGGGAGTCGTGTATCTCGGATAAAATTTCGGTTTGGGAAGATTAATTACCTCCAGAATTTAAATTGGCCTATTTACCCGAGCCTGGTATTTTGCGTTTACGTCTTACCGCAATAGGCAAGGATGAAAAGCGTTTGCGAGAAAGAATGCAACAAAAAATAGAGATCCTATCCACTTATATTTCCGAATATATTTATTCATACAAAGATGAATCCTTGCAAGAAGTAGTGTTTGCGCTTTTAAAAGCCAAAGGACAAAGTTTGTCCACAGCCGAAAGTTGTACGGGAGGGTATATTTCGCACTTGATTACTTCTATTGCTGGAAGTTCTACTGTTTTCAAAGGTGGAATAGTGGCGTATAGTAATGAAATCAAGCAAAAGATTTTAGGGGTGGATGCCCAGATATTAAATGCGTACGGAGCCGTAAGTGAAGAAACGGTACGGGCTATGGCCCAAGGAGCACGACAAAATCTAGGTTCCGATTTTTCTATTGCCGTATCAGGAATTGCGGGTCCAGCGGGAGGAAGCTTGGAAAAGCCCGTAGGTACAGTATGGATTGCCGTTGCTAATGAAAAAGAAACACAAAGTAAATGTTTTACCTTTGGAGATAACCGAGAACGGAATATCATACGAGCAAGTTGTGCCGCTTTGAATATGTTACGTTTGATGTTACTTAAAACGGCTTGATACAAATTTTAACCATGGAAAATCCAAGTGCATTTCAAATCAAAAAACATTTATTTTCCATTGCCAATCCCGAAAAAGCAAATTCACTCCCTTATTTTTTTAAGACAGGGGTAGGGCAATATGGAGAAGGAGACCAATTTATAGGGGTGATGATACCTCAACAACGAGCTTTAGTAAAACAATACGGAAGTCTTTCTTTGGAAGAGATACAAAAATTATTGAAAGAATCCTATCATGAATGTCGGATGATTGGCCTTTTATTTTTGGTTTCCGCTTTTAAAAATGCGAAAGCAGAAGGTGGAAAAAATGAAATTTTTGAATTTTACATTCAACAATTTCAGTACATTAACAATTGGGATTTAGTCGATTTAAGTTGTCCGAATATTGTGGG
>JAVVPL010000061.1:0-12344 GCA_036655775.1 Bacteroidales bacterium
CAATGATGTTTGTGGTTAGCTTTTATTCGCTTTTCAGTAGTGCACAAGGCGCATTTTTGTATAATCTAAGTGTGACCTTTATTTTGTTTTTCACTTTGTTGTTTGCCAATTTTGCAGAAGCCATTGCGGAAGCTAGAGGAAAGGCACAAGCAGATAGTTTACGTAAAACCAGAGAGGAAACTCCTGCTAAATTGATTGTACAAGGAAAGATACAAATAGTGAGTAGTGCACATCTTAAAAAAGGAGATATTTTTGAATGTGAAGCGGGAGATATTATCCCTGCTGATGGTGAAATCAAAGAGGGTTTAGCCTCTATTGATGAAAGTGCAATTACGGGAGAAAGTGCCTCGGTGATTCGAGAAGCGGGAGGCGATAAAAGTTCAGTGACAGGGGGAACTAAGGTACTTTCGGATTTGATCAGAGTAGAGGTTACAAGTCAGCCTGGAGAAAGTTTTTTGGATAAAATGATAGAATTAGTAGAGGGGGCCTCGCGTAAAAAAACACCCAATGAAATTGCACTTACTATTTTATTGGCTGGTTTTACCTTGGTTTTTGTGATTGTATGTATCACACTGAAACCTATTGCGGATTATTGTCAGGCTCCCATTACGATTGCCTCTTTACTTTCCTTATTTGTATGCTTGATTCCAACGACTATCGGAGGTCTTCTGTCAGCCATAGGAATTGCAGGTATGGATAGAGCCTTAAGGGCCAATGTAATTACTAAATCGGGCAAAGCGGTGGAAACGGCGGGCGATATTGATACTTTATTGTTGGACAAAACAGGTACTATCACCATAGGAAATAGAAAGGCCACTCAATTTTATCCTGTACAGGGCCTTGCCTTGGATGTGTTTGTGATGCAGTGTATGCTTTCTTCCGTTTCAGATGAAACGCCCGAAGGAAAATCAATTATAGATTTGGGTAAAGAATTAGGGGGCCGTTTGAGGGATAGCCATTTTGCAGATGCTCAGATGATTCATTTTTCGGCCGAAACACGTAGTTCGGGGATTGATTTGAAAGAGGGTACTAAAATACGCAAAGGCGCATTTGAAGCCATTCGTAAACGGGTGGAAGAGGCGGGAAATTCTTTTGACAAAGAAGTGGAAGAATTGGTGAAAAATATTAGTAATAATGGAGGTACCCCCTTAGTTGTGTGTGTGAATGATAAAATTACAGGGGTGATAGAACTTCAAGATATCATCAAGCCTGGTATTGAAGAACGCTTTGAACGATTGCGTAAAATGGGTGTCAAAACGGTTATGGTAACGGGCGATAATCCGTTGACCGCAAAATTTATTGCAGAAAAAGCAGGTGTAGATGATTTTATTGCCGAAGCTAAGCCTGAAGATAAAATGGAATATATTAAAAAAGAACAACAAGCGGGCAAATTAGTTGCGATGATGGGCGATGGAACCAATGATGCGCCTGCTTTAGCCCAAGCAAATGTGGGCGTAGCCATGAATAGCGGTACGCAAGTGGCCAAAGAAGCGGGGAATATGGTCGATTTAGATAGCGATCCCACCAAATTAATAGAAATTGTGGAAATAGGAAAGCAACTACTAATGACTCGGGGTACCTTAACTACTTTTTCTATTGCGAATGATGTGGCCAAATATTTTGCAATTGTTCCCGCATTATTTATGGTGGCTATTCCAAATTTGGCGGTATTAAATATTATGCACTTGCATAGTCCTGAAAGTGCCATTTTATCGGCTATTTTGTTCAACGCATTTATTATTCCGGCCTTGATTCCCTTAGCATTGAAGGGGGTGCAATATAAACCCATAGGTGCTTCGGCTCTTTTGCGTCGCAATTTATTTATATATGGATTCGGGGGTTTGATAGCTCCCTTTATAGGTATCAAATTAATTGATATGTTAGTTCGTTGTTTTGTTTAAAATGTATTAAAATTATTTATATATGAAATCAAACCTAATCAAAGCGATTAAAATAACGCTCGCTTTTTGTGTGTTTTTTGCTATACTCTATATTGCCGTACTTTGGTTATTTGCTAAAATTATGGGGCCAAATCAAGGGAATGTGCCTTGGGTTACATTGAATGGTAAAGTGGTGGGGGCGGCTAATGTGGGGCAGTCTTTTACAAAGTCAATTTATTTTTGGGGACGACCCTCTGCAGTGAATTATGCCGCGGATGCTTCGGGAGCGAGTAATAAGGGGGTAAATGATTCGGTCTATTTAGTGATGCTTAGTACTAGATTGGATACTTTTTTGTTTTATCATCCGTATCTTTTACCCCAGGATGTGCCTGCGGAAATGATTACAGCAAGTGCTTCGGGTTTAGATCCAGATATTACGCCTGAAAGTGCTTTTGTTCAAATAAAAAGAGTGGCATCCGCTAGAGGAATGGATGAAACAAATTTGCAAAAGATCGTGGAACAACAAATAGAAAAACCTTTTTTATCTTTGTTGGGGCCTTCTAAAATTAATGTATTAAAATTAAATGTAGCCATAGATAAAGCAGATACTTTAAAGCAATGAATAGAGCTGAAAATGTACAACATTTCCTCGATTTAATTAAAAAATCACGGAGAGGAAAATTTAAAATTTATATAGGAATGATTGCAGGGGTAGGTAAAACCTATCGCATGTTGCAAGAAGCCCACGATCTTTTGAATAGTGGTATTGATGTGCAAATAGGGTATATCGAAACTCATGGAAGGCCTGAAACGGAAGCCTTAACCTTAGATTTGCCCATAATTCCGCGACGTAAAATATTTTATAAAGGGAAAGAGATTGAAGAGATGGATATGGAGAGTATCTTACGTCAACGTCCCGAAATTGTAATTGTAGATGAATTGGCTCATACGAATGTAGAGGGAAGCACCAATGAAAAACGATGGCAAGATGTGCTTTATTTGTTGGAACATGGCATTAATGTAATTAGTGCCGTCAATATTCAACATATAGAAAGTTTGAATGAAGATGTACAATCGATTTGTGGCATTGAAGTGAAAGAACGGATTCCCGATAGTGTGTTGGCTCAAGCGGATGAAGTGGTAAATATCGATTTGACTGCGGAAGAATTAATTGCTCGTTTGAAAGCAGGTAAAATTTATCAATTGGAAAAAATACAAACCGCTTTAGAGAATTTTTTTAAAGGAGAGCATATTTTGCAATTACGAGAACTTGCTTTAAAAGAGGTGGCTTTACGTGTGGAAAAACAAGTGGAGAGTGGCGTGGAAATAAATAATTTGAGCATGCGCCATCAAAAATTTTTGGCTTGTATCGATAGTAATGAAAAAGCGCCTCGTAAAATTATTCGTAAAACCGCTCGACTTGCCACTCGTTATAATGCCAAATTTATGGTGCTTTATGTACAAACGCCCAAAGAAAGAGCCGATAGAATAGCCCTTGCCAATCAACGTCATCTATTAAATCATTTTAAATTGGCTACGGAATTGGGGGCCGAATTGGTGCAAATTCAATCTGCCCATATCATCGATAGTATTATTCAATTGTGTAAAGAACGTCAAATTAGTACGGTTTGTTTGGGTAGCCCTGCTTTTAAAATTCCACAAATGTATTTTTCGGTATTTAGATATAAAAAATTAATTGATATATTTTCGCAAGCGAATATAGATTTAATTATCTTTGCGTGTTAATTCAAAAAAAAATAAAATGAATATAAAAACGAAACTGACCTTGGGTATAGGATTGCTGGTAACTATGATTGTGGCTTTAGTTGGTTTTTCAGTGATTAATTTGCAAACCCTAACCGCTTTGGAACCCGATAGTCCAGAGGCGATGCCAGCTTTGCATCGGGCTTTAATTCTAGTCTATATTGTAGGGGCCGCTTGTATTCTAGTGGGGTTGGCGCTTTTGATACGTTTGCCTTCATCCATTAATAATCCGATTCGTGAATTGACGAATGGTATTTTGGAAATAGCTAATCACAATTATGAAAAACGTCTAAGTCCGAATTCAAATCAAGAATTTGCTGAAGTAACAGAGAGTTTCAATCGTATGGCTGAGTGTTTAACGGAATATAGAGCGAGTACCTTGGCGGATATTTTGGCAGGTAAAAAATATATTGAAGCCATTGTGAATAGTATCAACGAACCCATTATAGGATTGGGTAAAGAAAAAGAAATTCTTTTTATCAATGAGTCGGCTTTGAATATTTTAAATCTCAAAAGAGAAACGGTAATTCGTAAATCCGCTTGGGAACTTTCGTTAAAAAACGATCTTCTTCGTCGCTTGATTCGAGAATTAAATAATCCCAATGAGAAGGATGAGCCTTTAAAAATCTATGCAGATAATAAAGAAAGTTATTTTCAAGCCAAATATATTCCTATCAAAGGAATTGAAAGTGCCGAAAAGGAAGATCCCAATGGAGGATATGTGATTTTATTGAAAAATATTACCGAGTTTAAAGAATTAGATTCTGCAAAAACAACTTTTATTTCAACGATTTCACATGAACTGAAAACCCCTATTTCGGCCATTATGATGAGTTTGCAATTATTGGAAGATCACCGTGTAGGGCCTTTGAATGTGGAACAAGAAGCCCTAGCAAAAAGCATCAAAGAAAGTAGTGATCGATTATTAAGTATTACGAGTGAGTTGTTAAAGATGGCTCAATTAGAAGCGGGCAAACTGCAATTAATTCCCAAAATTACCAAACCCATCGAACTGATTGACTATGCAATCAAGGCCAACAGAGTACAAGCCGAAAAATTCAATTGTCAAATTGAAGTGGAGTATCCCGAAAAAATAAGTAAACTATTTGTGGATAGTGAACAAATTGCTTGGGTCTTAAATAATTTATTGAGTAATGCCATTCGGTATTCTCCCACAAATGGACGTGTAATTATAGGGGCCAAACAAAATGGAAATCTAGTTGAAATGTACGTGCGTGATTTTGGTAAAGGCATTGATCCAAGGTATCATAAAAGTATTTTCGACCGTTATTTTAGAGTGCCAGGCACCAAGGTGCAGGGGAGTGGACTGGGTTTGTCTATCTCTAAAGATTTTGTAGAAGCGCATCATGGAACCCTTAGTGTGGAAAGTGAGCTAGGAAAGGGAAGTTGCTTTATTATTCAGCTGAAAGTAGAATAGATAAAAACATAAAACGGGACTTTACATATATGCAAAGTCCCGTTTTATTTATAGATTCGTTTATCGTCTAACTGAAATTTATAATTTTACCCAACGAATATTTTCTATGCTGTTTTTGCTTTTGGCAGAAAGAATATATAAACCTTTGGGTAAATTGCTAACGTCTATTTTTTGATACGGATTTATATTTTTGAAAGAACGAATATTTTGACCACTGAGCGTATAGATCGTTATTTCTTGGATAGGGAGTATGCCTTGTAATTGAAAATAGTCCCGGCTAGGGTTGGGATAGGCAATCCAGTTTTTTTGAGCAGTTTGAGCACTTTCTATAGCAACGCCTTCATTATAATAATAATGCCAACGTTCTAGAGTGTCGGAAATGACAGAATTGGTTTCTGCATCCCAGAACCCTTGTAATATTGTCAATTGGATTATACGTCCCAATTTATCGTAGATTGTAGGCATATATATCGCATCGTCCAAAACCCAAGTATTTTCAAGGACATCATACGAATAGCTTTCACTCAAAATTAAATTATCGTGTTCGTCTACTATTTCTTTGGCTTTCACCCCTTGAATAGGCATATAGCTCGTATCTGAAAAAGCAAAAACAATGATAGATTCGTTGTAACTTCCTCTTTCATCTAGTAGGGTATATACATATTCTTCTTTGGTTTTACCTTCGGTAGTTGTTATAGAAATAAAACCTGTATCGCTGTAATTGACTACTTCGGTGATTTTTGTACTTTCGTCTTCTTTGCCAATTATGGTGGCTGAGGCTAATTGATTTTTTCCAAAATACAAATCATTTAAAAAGTTACCACCCCAAGCATGCCAAACTATATCGGTATACGTTTTTTGTTTTGCCAAACTTCCTTGTGTTTGGTTCCAATACAAAGATACAATTCTATTTGCTTTTTGGTCGGCACCGTAAGTAATTTCGGTTTTTTCGAGAATCGCAAAGGTATCACCATCTTTTAAACTTATGGTTTCGGAATTTGCATTTTTATTTGCATTCCAATCAATTGTTTTCTTGTGTTGATACACATTGACCCAAACATTGTTGAGCCAGTCGTATTGGGTCCTTTCAATTAGATAATCCGTAAGTATGCTATCGTAGCGATATTCTTGTTTTTCGTCATTGACAAAACTACTACCTATTTTGTCCAATTCAACAATTTCTATTTTTTGCCCGTTGGCATCATATTTATAGTTTTTTTTATCTTCATTGCCAATGATTTCAATAAGTTGCCCCTTGTTGTTGTAATGTTGAATATCTGTGTTATACAAGGTCCATGTATTTTTTAAAACATTGTATTCATACATTTTGATAGTGTCGGGAAGTAGATCGGGACTTGCCTTTGTTGGCAAGAATTGCATAGGCGAGAGTTCGGTGGTCAGCGGTGTTTTGTGTAATTGGTAATGTTGAGAAACAGGGCGGGTGTTCACAGAATTGTTGGAAGCCCAAATTTGGCCACTAAGTAGTAAACCAAGCAAAAGAGTTAGTTGTGTTTTCATGATTGAAAATTATTTAAAAGGTTAAAGATTTTTGAAGAGTCAAGAAAAATCTACTCAATAATTGCTTGCTTAGAGATAGTCGAGAGCGTTTTTAAACTTCCTTTGCCTGAACAATCATCGTGTTCGATAGAACTTGAACACCTCGCAAATGTACGAAAAAAAATAAGATATCCAAAAAATATAACGTAAAAATAGGCGGAAACAGCAATTTTTTTTTAGTATTATTTTTTTTGTAATTTCCATAAACTCACTTATCTTTGTTGTGTTCAAAAAACAAAATTAAAAACCTTTTAAAAATTACGATAATGAAAAAAATTAGCACGCGTTTATGCGCAAGTTTTAAAGAATTTACCCTTATTGATTTCGCTTTTTTTAAATTGATGCTCATTGCCATTGGCATTTTGGTGGGCGTGTATTTTACTCGTTTTTTCTCTATCTGGCTTGGAACGGTATGGGTAATTGCCGCGGTTTCCTTAGTGTATGTGATAACAAAAATTATTCGTTATATGCGTAAAAACATATAAAATGCAATTTTTAGACTGAGGTATACCTTTGAAATATGAATGAAAATAAAAACAATTAAAATCAAAACAATGAAAACTTATTTTCCAAATTTGTTGGCAGCAGTTCTAGCTTGTTGCTTTGCTGTGAGTGCATCTAGTGTATTGGCCACTTCTTGCAGTTTTATAAAGGACCAAAATATAGAAACTACAGGCCCTGTAGCCAAAGTAAATCGGAATCTTGCAAATTTTAATTCCATAGATGTATGCTGTGGATTTAAAGTGAGTTTAAGTATGGGGAGTGCGGATAGCGTAGTGGTAGAAGCGGCGGAGAGTTTGATGCCCTACATAGAAACTTTTGTCAAAGAGGGTAAATTGGTGATCCGTATCAAACCCGACTATCGTTTTAAATCGATACAAGCGAAGGATAAACCCCATATTTATATATCGGTGAGAAACTTGAACGAAATTGATGCTTCGGGCGGCTCTTCCATTAACACGGTGGGCAGTATTCGTTCCGATAAATTTGATTTAAGTTTGTCGGGAGGATCTATTTTTACAGGGGAACTTGCTGCTCAAAATATAGATTGCGACCTCAGTGGAGGTGCTACGGCCGAACTTATTGCCAATGCGCTTAAATTTGAAATTGATTTAAGTGGAGGATCTATCATCAATTTATCTGGAAATAGTGAACGTTTTGATGCAGAGGGCTCGGGTGGAGCAATCTTAAATGCCTATAATTTCTCAACGGATCGAACCCAGTTAAGTTTAAGTGGAGGAAGTACGGCAAAAGTTTGGGTGAATAAAACCTTGAAAGTAGATGCTTCAGGGGGTTCGGGTGTGTATTATAAGGGAATAGGCGTAGTGACTTCCCAATTGTCGGGCGGCTCTGGCGTGAAACAGGTGAAATAAAATTCTGTAAAATGGACATAAAAAAAGCAAGTGAAATTATTCGTTTCACTTGCTTTTTTTTTAGGATACTATACAGGGCCAAATTCATGAATTGGGTCGAGCTGCTGTATTGTTTAGGTCTTTGGGTGCAAAATAATTTAGTAGTAAAGTATTTGATATTTATAATGGGTCTTTTCAAAAGGGTCTAGAATGTTGATAGGAAATTTGGCAGCACTATATTCATAGACGAAAGGAACGCGTATGCCATTTTTCTCTACGGCGATGGGATTGTTACAAGAGGCGGAGGTCATATTTTCAAAATCTGTAGCATCAATCAATGGAATTGCAATAAGGCGTTCAATTGAATTGTTGGCATCATATTCAAATTTGTATTTGTCTGTACTTTGTTTCGATTTAGAATTGAGTCCTATCAAATTGTTGTTTTCCCATATTGCTAAGGTGCTTTCGACGGTGTCGGTAGTCCATACGCCATTTACCATGGCAAATTCTACACAACTCATTAATTTGTTGTTGGCGACACCAATTACATATTTACTAATCGAATAAAATTCGGCTGCATTTTGTGAAGAAATTTCGTTTTTCAACACTTTCCCCATAAAGTTGGCGCCAGGGTTAGAAGGTTCATCTTGGGGCTGTTTTATTTCCTGAATGATTTCTATGGTGTGATTGTTTGGGTAGGTGTAGGTATACGTTTCATGGTATATGCCTTCTTTTTGTCCGCAAGAAGTTAAACGACCTTGTCCATCATAGGTAAAGAGAACATCTGGTTCTTTGGCATCCTTAACCCAATTGTTGTTGATAAAATCGTAGGATTCAATACGTACAAGTTGATTATTAGACCAAATCAATTCTTTTTTATCGTCTTTAAGATATTCAACCCGAATGAGTTGTTGATTTCTGTTGAATAGGTAATGCGTGGTGTCGGTATCATCAGAAAGTTCAATTTGGATCACTTCTTTGATTCCAAATTTTTGATTGGTAAGAAATAAAGGTGATTTACTTTCAATAATAGAAGGTACACCTGTGACAAAGGCTTCATCTTCATTTTTGTCTTTGTCTTTGTTGCAAGAAAGGAGAGAGAATGCTAGACATAAATACAGCAAGCCCGTAATTTGTTTTGAGATACTTTTCATAGTTTTTAATTTTAAGAGGTTTGTTTATGTGTTTATTTATAACTTTGCAAAGTACCGCTTTTTTATCTTAATATCCAAATGAAAATACTTAAAATGTTATATTAGTGCATATTAATTTAAATCGTCAATCATCAAATGTAAACGATTAATGATATTGGCATCGCTTACCCCACTATCAAAATCTAAAGAAAGTAAATTCATATTGGGATATAATTGTTTGATTTTATTTTCTACGCCTTTTACAACTACTTGATTGGCAATACATCCAAAAGGTTGTAGACTAATTACATTATTCACATCTGCTTTGGCAAAGGACACAATTTCGGCAGGTAGTAGCCAGCCTTCCCCAAATTGGGCGGCTAATGAAATTACTTTACTGCCATTTTGGGCTTCTTGATAAATATCGGTAAAAGGAATAAAGAAACGAAAAGTAGAGGCGAGTTGATTGACTTCTTCTATTTTTTTTCTTATCATTTTGTACAAAGTATCCATCAATAAGCTTGAAATATCCGATTTTTGCAAATTATGCTCCAATCTTGCTTTTGTATTGGGGAAACTTTGCATAAAAAAGCTAATCAGTACGGGCGGCACTACTTCTATATCTTGGGCAATTAACCAATCTACAACATTTTTATGTGCAAAGGAATTGAATTTTAGAAAAATTTCGCCTACAATACCTACTTTTTTTGTGTGTTTATCCTCGGCCAATTCATTGAATTGTTGAGCTGCATGGGCTAATAGATTTAATAAGGCGGGGGAGTCATTTTGAAGAATAAAACTTTGGGCTTGTTGCAAAAAAGATGTTCGCAATAGGGCGGCTTCTCCCTTTTTACGTTCACGAACCACGGTAGCATGGTAAAATTTGGAAATGCAATCGCCAAAAAGAATGGCCGACAGTGTAATAGGTAAAATTTTTAACCAATTGATTTTAAATCCTTTTTGGTTTACATTTAAACCTGATCCCATGCTGAGTGAAATTACGGGTATATCGGCAAAATCGGCACTCACAAGGGCACTTTTGATAAGGGCAATATAGTTTGACGCACGGCATTGTCCGCCTGTTTGTGTAATAATTACAGCAATTTTTGAACGATCGTACTTTCCACTAAAGAGGGCTTTCATAATATCACCCACAATGAGCGTGGCAGGATAACAAACTTCATTATTGGCATATTTTAAACCCATTTCTACCGATTTTGCATCACTGGGAGGTAATACCTCTATTTGATACCCTGCCAAGGTAAGTAACGAAGGAAGTAAGGGCGAACGGTAGTCGGTAAAATAAGGAACTAAAATGGTTCGATTTTTTTCAGTTTTGCCAAAAGCTTTGGTACTCACAAAAGGTTCTATATTTTTAGAGGTGATTGCTTTTATTTTAAGACTTTCTACCAAGGAACGGACCCTAAGTCGAAGGGAGCCCATATTATTAATATCGTCAATTTTTAAGGTAGTGGCACTTTTGCCATATCGATGTAGGATGCCTTTAATTTCATCAATTAAAAAAGCATCTGGACCGCAACCAAAGGAAGTCATTTGCACAAAATGTACTTCATTTCCTTGCTGTGCTACCCATTTGGCTGCTTTGAGAATACGGTTAATATAACTCCATTGGGGTACATGATGAATGTCTTGTGAGAGGTCGATGGAAGTGTCGCCTCGTACAATATCGTCTGAAATTACAGTAATACCCATGGAGGCAATCATTTGAGATAATTTATGTTGTATGAGTGGATCGGTATGATAGGGTCGACCTGCAAGTAAAATAATTAATTTATTTTCTTTTTTAGCCTTCGCATAAACGGCTAAATTCAGTTCTCTCAATTCTATTTGGTATTGTTTATAGCGTTTCAAGGCCTTGTCAAAAGCTATATTAATGACCTTGGGAACAATTCCCAAAGATCCCAAATATTCTAAACATGATTTTTTGAGTAAAAGGGTATCTTTGAAAGAAACAATGGGTGAGTCGATCGGCAGGGTGATTTGGTCCATAGAGCTTCGGATTACTTCGGAATAGCCCGATACTATAGGACAGTTATAGCTATTGGTTTCATTTTTTCCATCTTTCATTTCATACACTACATAAGGCATAAATATACGATCAATGTTTTTGGTACTCAAATTCACAATATGACTATGTACTAATTTGGCAGGAAAACAAATGCTATCCGACATCACTGTGGATAATACGTTTTCATAAGCTTGAAAACTAGAAGGGTCGGAGAGCTGACAACGAATGCCACAATTGGTAAGCAATTCTTTCCAAAAAGGATATTCCTCATATAGATTTAATACGCGAGGAATTCCGATTGTTAGAACAGGATTGTCCATAAGAGGGGTTTCTCCCCCAAAAATCTTTTGATATTTTTGTTCGTATATATTTTCACCTTTTTGTTTTCCGTTTTGGTTATTTGAAAAAACGGTTTCACATTTATTGCCAGAATAATACGCATTGGCGTTTCCAAATTTGTATTCATTAATTTGACATTTATTTTCACAGCCTTGACAACGTAAACTTTTGACGAGGTAATTCGAGACACTTAACATTTTTTCTAAAGTCGTATCTAGATTGGTAGTACAATGGTTTTTGGCATATAAGGCACAGCCGTAAGCTCCCATAAGTTCAGGAATATTGCTTCGATAGACCGAGAACCCTAAAAGTTTTTCAAAAGCACCAACAATAGAATCGTTTTTCATGGTGCCTCCTTGTAGTACCACATGTTTGCCTAATTCGGAAATATTTTTCAATTTCAGTACTTTGTAAAGGCAATTTTTGACTACCGAATAGGATAGTCCCGCCGCAATATCGGCAACGGTGGCTCCTTCTCTCAAAAATTGTTTGACTTTGGAATTCATAAACACTGTGCAACGAGTGCCTAAATCACAGGGATTGGGTGCTAAAGCGGCCGCAGAGGCAAAATCTTCTACTGTGTATTTTAAAGATTTGGCAAAAGTTTCGATAAATGAACCACAACCCGAAGAGCAAGCTTCATTGATTTCCATACGAGAGATTGTGCCTTTATCTATAAAAATGGCTTTCATATCTTGTCCCCCTATGTCGAGAATAAATGAAACTTCAGGGTTTATTTTTTTTGCTGAGGTAAAATGGGCAATGGTTTCAATGATACTCGTATTGAAACTTAAAGCGGCTCGAACCAATTCCTCTCCATAGCCTGTGGAACAGCTGCCTTTAATTATTAAT
>JAVVPL010000062.1:0-12315 GCA_036655775.1 Bacteroidales bacterium
AAATAAAATTGGCACTTCACTCACTTAATCGCAGCTTTAGTACCGAAGAGAAACTTCGTATTTTACAGGAAGTTTCGGTTCAAGGCTTGAATATCACTCTTGAGAAGTATGGGATTTATCCCGTCACGTATTATTCATGGCAAAATAAACTCGCCCAAATGGGGGAAGGGAAATACGATTTTAGAAAAAATTAGACCTGTAATGAGAGCTGAAAAAAGGCTTTGCGTACACAATTTAGGGGGACTGGATCATTAGTCGAAATACAGGGAGCTAGACCAATACCTTTACATAAAAAATTGCATTTGGTGTTAGAATCTACCGTTTTGAGGAGATATGGAAAATTACAATATTATTTTTAATACGTCAGCCTTGAGGGGCTTATTTTCTGTTTTATCCTTTTTTTCGTGATTTTTTGGAGTTTACTATCAGCGTATATGAATCCTTGATCATTTGTTGAATTAAAGAATCACTCAAATTGCCTTGTGTGGAGAGGGTATTCCAATATTTTTTATTCATGTGAAAACCAGGGGTGATTTCAGGATAGCGTTCGCGCAATTCGATGGCTTTTTCAGCTTCACACTTCACATTGATACGACTAAAATTGAGCGTATCGGCAAAGGCGTACATCTTGGTGTTGTATTTGTACACCAATACCCTATCATCAAAAGGAAAACAAGCTTCACTGCCTTGCAAATGCTCGCAAAATTCAATAAAATCACCTAAGTCCATGTTTTTTTATTTTTACTTTAGCTTGTGCAATCCAAAACTATTTTACAATTACTATTTTTTGCACCCGACGTTCTCTCTCTGATTCAAATACGCAAAAATAGAGCGATTTTGAAAGCTTAGGGCTCGCAAAATGCAAAACAGTACGCCCAAGTGGTATGTGAACATTTTGCGCTAAAACAGCGATTTTACGCCCACTAAAATCCATCAAAGAAATGGATCCTTTCCAAGGATGGGTTAATGTAAAATTGAGTTCTATCTCTCCGCTTTGATTTACAAAAGCCATCCATTGATCTGCGTTTTGAAGGATTTCCCATTTAGGCTCATTTTCATTGGCAGCAAGCCGAGGCGTACCTAATGGAAAGTTGATATTGTCGACCCATGCACAATCTTTATATTGTTCATCGGAATCATCTTTTAGATAGGTCCAACGAAAGGTATTCGCTCCTTTTTTTACAGGAAAAGCCACTCGAGTCCAAGGAATCAAACCTGCATACGTACACATCAACACATCATTGATATAAAATTGAAAGAAATCTCCATATCCATCACGCAATTCGGAAGCCACTTTATAGTAAAAAGAAATACTATCGTTGATCAAACTATTTGAATGAATAATCAAATGACTACTATCGTTGCGTTTGATAGATGCCGATTTGGCACAATAATCTCCTTCAAAACTCGCTGGATCTTTCACAACCGACCAGGTAGAGGCTAAGGTATCCCATTCCATACGAGACAAGGAACCACTTTCAAAATCTTCACTCACCAAAGAAATACTTTCCTTGCAACTAAATACTTCTTCTCGTTCTAAACTATGGGCTGTAAAATCCAAGGTATATAAAGCAAACTCTGTGGCTTGATTGGTGGCTTGTAATGTAAAAGAAATCATCTTTGTTTCTCCCACAGCCATATCCCCTAAAGAAAACTGTTCTTTAGAAGGAAGAATATAGGTTTGTGGCGAACTTATGGTAATATGTGCATTGCTCAAAAGGACACTTCCTCTATTTTGAAACACAACTTGAGCCATCACCGTTTCGTTGGCATCCAATTTTCCATTGGGTTTACGGCTCGCACTATCTTGTATACGAATAGAGAGCACTTCCAAAGCGGGTGCACTTGCCAAAAAAGCTAATTTTTGTTCAAAGGGAATTTGCCCTTGAGAGGATACTCGTATTTTTAAGCTCACAGCTATTGAATCGTGTATGTTTGGGAGTACTTTAAATTTCAATTGCTCTTTGATCGAGCTACTAGCCCCTGCGTTTAGTGTAGGGAGCACCTCCGATTGTCCCATCACAAGCAAGAGATTGCTATCAACGGGTATCAATTCTACTTTTACTGCATTGGCAGAGGTTTGTCCCATATTTTGAAGTTCTACATCTACGGTATAGGTATCGTTGTAAAAAATCCGATTTTGATTTATTTTTTCTGTATTTTTTACTTCTTTATCTGCAATAAAAACATAGGCTCCCTCTGGCGAACGAATAGGGAGCTGTTGTACATAATCTTTTTTAAATTGAGCCCATACACGTAGATTGAGTGGCTGCATGCTTTTTAATTCTAAGGGGAGCGTGAGTGCGCCCGTGCTATCGGCTACGCCATAAGCAAGCAATAGACTGTCTTGATGAATGCAAACGCCAGCATAAGCTTCGGTTTGAATGTCTATTTGGGTTGACCCGGGGAGTATATCCTTTGGATGTTCCACCTTGAGAGAATCGGGATTGCGCACTTGAATACGGTAAGAGGGATCGCCAAAAACATGATAAATTTCCCAATAGTAATCTTCAAGTACCGAAGCCGCTGCCATTACCGTCAAATTGCCCTGAGTCACCATTTCGGAAGCAGTATGAATCCATTGGTTCACATCTTCACCATGAGTATGAAACAATTTGTCATATACGCCCAAATCGGTGGTTTCGTACGTAATGTTTTGCATATCTACGGTATCGGGAAATTGTGTACCATCTACGGCTCCCACAGCCCAACAAAAATCTTCCACAAAATAGGAACTATTACTAGCTCCAATATACGCCACAGCTCCTTTTTTATCCGCACGCAACAAGGCTTCTCCAAAACATTCTGGCTTATCAAATTTTCCAGAAAGGCAACAATTTCCTATTATCAAAGGGTATTTATTCAAATTGTGTAATTGTGTTTTTATTTCCGATACCGAAATGAGAGGATCTGCCCAACAATCCCAATCACCATGCGCGGTATAACTTACTAAACATGCGCCTTTATTTATATCTGCAATAATTTCATTTGCTTGGGAGGAGGATTCAGGATAGCGATACGATTTGGCTTGAATGCCTTGATTCGCATTAAAATAATTGATACATCCATAATCTAATTGTTTATTCAAAAGACGAAACCCCCAAGATTTATCATAACCTGCAATCAATACCGTAGTATCCATAAATTGAGTAGAGGGTAAATCTAATTGCTCCATTTTGAGTGTTTTTTCAATTTGAGGCAAAAGTTGCGCTACGGTGGAGGCCGAAAATCGACCATAATGTGCATCGGGCAAATAATCGCCTGTATATTCTGCATAATATAAATCTGTAACATGATTGATGGAATAAAAACCATCCACACTTTCGGGAAGTGTACTGTTAAAGGAAGGTATTTGTGCAATATCTCCTACCAAAAGAACATACGAAGGCGCGGCTTGATAAGCGGTGGGATGATCGTAAAGATTTTTTAAATAAGCTTTGATACTTTGCGTTGTTTTACCTACTTGTGCATTGGAGGTATAGGCCGTGTGCACATCAAAACCTTGTTGTTGTTTCCATGCAATAAAGGGTTGTAAAGCTTGTGCAAATAGGGTATCGGAAATAATCACATAGCGCAATACATTATTGGCGGGATAGGTATAGTCTGCATTTCCTTTGCGAGCGTTGTTGACAGTTTGTACCTGCGTGCTCACTTCAGAGAGATTGTTAATTGCTTGCCCTTGGAGACCCTTAAATTCAGGCGAAGCATACTGTTGTTTACGGGTCATGCTACGAACTTCATCTGCATTTTTGAAATCAATGGTAAAATTTAAGGTGTGGTAGATACGTAAACTCTTTTTAACGGGATTGTATTGCACGGGGGCAATTGTAATCCGAGCATAGGAAACCCCTCGCATCTCTCCCAAATATTCAACACTCACCAAAGGAGTATCGTTGTATTTATTTTTTTTGTATATTTTTTCTTGATACCTAAAAAGCGGTGCCGTGCTTGCGCTTTTACTAATGGGCGCTTGTACAGGCATAATTGCTTCCGTATAGCCCAAAGCCTTTAAAGATACTTCTTGATATGCTTTTTCGGTAATTTTTATATGTAGTGTACTTCCATAAGGAATTTCTATAATTTCAGTTTTGATGGGAAGCGCAGGCGCTCCAATTTGTTTGCTTTGCATATATCCTGGAATTTGAAGCCGAATAAAGTTTCGGTTTTCAAAAGAAATAGGGTGGATTTTATCAATAGCGGAAAGGGTATTTTTAATTTGTAATTGTGTAAAAGAAAGTGGATGGACCTCTAGTTTGGTTTGTGCTTGGTTTTTTAAAACCACAACTTGTGCGGATGCCCCAAAGGGTATACAGAAACTCAAAAACAAAAAAAGACTTACTAACAAAAATAATTTATTTTTCATTGGGAAAATAATTTTAATAAATGGGGACTTGAGATTTGATTGGTTTTTTATTTTAAAAATGAAAAAACTTTTTTTCGAGACCTCCTCTTCTTTTCTATATCTTCTTGCGAAGGTAATCAAAAAAGAAGAGAAGATCTCGTCCAAAAGTTTAAAACATTATTTTATTTCTTAATAAAACGTTTTACAGCTGTACCCTCATTGGAGATAATACGAATTACATAAGCTCCCGAACTCAAATCGGAAATAGCAATTTGTTCCATCGCATTAGAGGTGGTTTTTGTTTTGAGCAAACTTCCATACATATTGTAAATTTCGTAAGTAGCACTTTGTGAAAGACCTTCCAAAACAATATAGTTTTGTGCAGGATTAGGATATATACGAAGGTTTTTTGCAAACACATTGTCTTCAATATTCACAGGTATAAAACCTATTTCACTAATTGAAGATACTCCCGACTCATATAGGGCTTGTACCCCTGCTTTATGTTTTTCGGGATTGGTAATATTCTTAAATGTATATTCTTTAGTTTGTGTTTGTGCTACTTCTTGTCCATCCAAATATACCTTGAATCCTTTAATTCCCGATACGCCTGTTTTTTCATTTCCTATAAATACTTCATCAATCATAAGTAAATATGAATTGAAAGAAACATTACGTATGGCTACATATTTGGTAAATCCAGGAATTTGATAGCTATATTCAGCCCATTTTGTAGGAAGACTCATGGACGAACCCCCTTGAATCCAAATAAAATCGGCGGGATCCATGCTATTGGTAGAATAACCCACTTGGATTTTTTCTAGACCTTCGGAAGATGAAAACGAACGAGCCCAAAAACTAAAAGTAAATTCATTCGTATAGTTTAATTCAGGAGAAATAAACCAATCGTCATTAGGTTTTCCTTCCGCTGCAGCAAAGGAGGCTAAGTATTTTTTGCCCTTGTAAGGCATGCCTTCCAAAGTTTCCAATTTAGGTATAGTTTGATTAGGATTAAAGATCATATAAGACATAAGATCCCCTTGATTTGGAAATTTAACTCCTTGGATTGCATAGGTATGCGATTTATCAACGTCTACATAATTCCAACCCACTTTACCTCTTGAATTAATGGTAAAATCAGCATGACTTTCAAAACCTTCTTCTATATTTTTGCTTTCATTCCAAACAAAATTATAAACGCCAGTTTCTCCATCTTTAGGTGCAATTTGAAGATTGTAAGGAGCACGTCGATCTTGTTGTAATATCACAGAAACGGTATAGGCCGAATCGGTAGTAAGCATAAGTCCTAAGGTATCGGTGGAAACAAAACCCAATTTGGAAACTATCATTGCATATTTACCTTTCCAAATTCCACGAAGACTAAGTTTGCCCTGGGCATCCACTATGCCTGTATACACACGCATTTCAGTGGTGTCCATATTCGTTAAACGCACTTGAGCTCCTTCTATAGGATTATCAAGAGTGTTGGTGCGAGCATCCAAATGCAATACCGTAGTCATATCTTTGTGTAATACATTTGAAATCATAGGTTCAGAAATTAATTCTGCCGTATAATTGGCTTTGACCGCATATTGATAAGATCCTTGCGAAAGTGTAGCAAAGTTGGGATCTAGATAGGATTTATCGGAAATAGGCGTAGAGGTAAGCAAAGTCCATTCAGAGGGTTTGTCTTTTTTATCTTTTAAGAAATTATATACTGTATATTTAGCTGTAAAAGATTTGGTAAAAGGATTGCCTTGTTCTATTTCAGGAGCCATAAGTACGTGATTTGCATCTAAAGTAGAAGTTTCAATAGCTAAGGCAAATTGCTTGTTGGCTTGCGCACTAACTATTTTGTTTCTATCATAGTTTGCTTGAAGTGAATTACTAGGTGACAATTTGGCAATCTTATTCTCTGTAAACACATTGGCACGAATCATAAAAACAAATGGATCTACATTGGCTATACTTTGTACCACACCCCAAGCATATCCATCCGAAAAATAATTCGACTGATTGTTCGCATTAGGTCCTAAAGCATCGGCTCCGATGGTGTTTCCAAAATCGGTTTCTTTCATAGGAGGAAAATGCACCATCGCATAGAAAACACCTTTGTAAGGGAAAAAGCCTAAAGGAACATTAATCCATTTTTCTTCGGGCATAAGAAAGGGTTTACTGGTGGCCACTTTTTTCCGTTTTGAATCAAAAATATCAACAGTGACATATCTATTTCCTAAATTTCCATCTTCTAACATAGGATGTGGAACCCCAAAAATATCTATACTTTCAATTAAACCCGAATCTTCCACTGAAAAGGCAGTACCAAACCAACCTTCAATCTCAGGTTTTACCCCTAAGGTAAAGGTAGCTTCTCCATTGTCGTAGGTCAAACGAGTAAAATTCATATCCGCAGGATCTTTCCAGGTCAATTGAACAGATTTACTTGCATTTTCATTAGCTGTTAAACAAAGTGGAGGATACGCAATTTGAACCATAGTCAAAGTGCCTATATTGGTATCATTGGCACCAAAAGCAAGTTTCCCTTTATAGGGGGTGAAACGATCTTTGGTAAGCAAAATTTCGTATTTTTGGTCTGTATATACTTTCTTTAAAGTAAACGTACCATTGGCTAAGGTTTGCGTAGTATAGTGATCGTAGCCTTGGAGTTCCACACAAGCATTGGCAATAGGATCTCCTGCATTATCTAAGACAGTACCCGTAATTATAGCTTTAGGTATTTCTTTTATAGAAACATCTTTCAGCGTTACTTTTCCATTTTGAAGAACAATTCCTGGAAGCTCTAAGGTAATATAACTATATTTGCTATATACCACCGTGTCGGTTCCTTCGTTTAAAGAAGGTAAACAATATTCGCCTTTGGCATTGCTCATCGCATAATAAGGGGTTCCTTTTACTTGAACCTTCACACTATCCATAGGAAGTTCTTTGGAGGTAATGCGCCCTTTAAGACTGGCTGCTTCTTTAACATCCATAGCAAATACAACACAAGGATAATAATTTGCATTGGTGGGCAAAGAGGTTTTTTCATCGAATGCAGTTTCCGAACTTCCATAAAACAACGAACGATACCGACTTTGGTTATCATAAATCACTTGGAAAGCTTCGGCAATAGTGTATTGATATTGGCTCATTGGATGTTCGGCTCTAATTACTAAATTGCCTCCTTTATAATCAAAGGTAGAATCTAACACTAAGGTTATTTCATTTTTTCCAAAAGGAAAATTCACAACGCCCTCATATACTTTTTTCATTTTTGCCACAGGCATCCAACCTGCTGAAAGATCGGTTTTAGGCGTTTCCATAATATGAATAATTACTTTTTCATTAGACACCTCATTACTAAAGCCACTAAAATAACGAATCGCAGTAATTTTACCTTTGGCTAAATTGATTTCTTTTTTAAGATAAATACTTTGACTTACGCTACTTTTATAAAAGAAATTTAAAGGTACAAACATAGTGGCTAAATCAACGGTACTTGTAATTTCAGAATGTACGGTGGTGGCAGTTTGTACCGCTACCATATACGCTGGAGAAACATTATTACTCGTATTGGCATCGCCAACCAAAGACACCGAAACACTAAGCGGAGTTTGAGCCACTATGCTAGGAGTCCATGTAAAAGCAATGTACATCGTATCGCCAGGAGCTAAACTTTCAGTTACAGTACGTGTGCTTTGTGTAGCGCCTGCAAAAAATTTGACTTCAAAATTACTTTGAGGCACTAATCCTTCATTTGTAATAATTGCTTGATAGGTATAGGTTTCACCAATTTTAGGTACTTTTTCGCCTAGTACCGATACGCCAGCCAAATCTTTATCGGCCAATTGTACACAAGAAATATCAGCTTCCCAACCTTTTCCTACATTAAAATCGCCAGAGATAAATCCAAAGGTAAGAGCCCCTGAAGTATTTGCGGCACCTGCTCGTAAATGAGCGAGAATTTCAGGCACTTGTTGACCTGCAAAAGGAGATCCAAGAATGGGTTTTGATTCTATACTCGGACCATCAAATATATGTAACTCATCGGTACCTCCCACCAATAAACTAATATCCATATTTTTGAAAGAAACTTGAATACGATTTCCAGCTTCTGGATTTTCAGGAGCGAGACTCAATACATATACGGTATTTTCTTTATAATCGGCATTAGGACCTTCGGGACCATAGAATTTGCCTTCACAAGTCACCACTCTAGAAGTTCCCATATAAATATCCCCATTGGTATATAAATACATCTCTCCCGATTTTTGCATCGCCCCTGCCCCATCTACGGTAGAGGGGGTAATTTCATACGAATAGCGTTTTTTGGAAGGAACCGTATTGTCGGTAAAAGAATTAGTAGTATGCGCTGTAGCCACCGTGATATTGCCAGGTTGACGAACAATTTTATAAGTCAAACTAGAGGCATCTATCCAGCCATTATTTTTACCATTTTCATCTATTTTCCATGTAAGATATGCCCCATTTCCTTTAGGAGCTAAGGTAATAGCATGTACGGCCGCAGGAATATCTCTTCCTGAATAGGTTTTTATTGAATTGGGATATCCTTGTTTTTTTCCATCCAACGCAATAATTTTGTAGCTATGTGAACCCACGGCTACATTTTCGTCTACCCAAGTACATTCGGCCCCTTGTGTGGGTTTGTCTATGGTTTTTACCAAAACCCCATCTCTATAAATTTCTAAAGATGTAAAATTAGTTAGCGGAGCTCCATTAATTAAATAGGATGGATTTTTCCATGTTAAACTTATATTAAATTGAGAAGCCACAGAGGCAGGCTGAGGTTTAACTTCTAAATCCGTTACTTGATCTGGAGCAAGGGTATCATATTTGTTGCTAAACAACCATTTGATTGCATTGTGAAGTAAACGATGACCATCTCCAAAAACAAACGATTGAACTCCTGCAATCATACTCACATCCACAGGAGCAATATTAACTGCTACAATGTTTTTGTACACACTTACCAAAGGAGCCCCAGTTTCTTCAAAATAAGCCAAGGTCATAGCATCTGCTTTCGCTTCATTTACATAAGTAGGGTGGGTAACATTGATTGTTTTTACCTTATTCATAATAGGGTGTTCGGGATGGGTTACTTCGCCCATGTTGATAGAACCTGCAGCTAATGCCAATGCAGGTTTAAAAGGAGACATTTGTTCCTCTATATACGTACCTCCCAAAAGACCTATTTTAGCCACAGGATCCATTTCTTGTAGGTGCATCGCTTCTAACAAATAACCCCCTGCTTTTACATAAGCACCTAGCAGATTACTCACTTCAATTCCCTTAACGCCTATATCTTCCCAGCCTATAAAATTGTAAATCCAAACCACATCATATTCAAGTAGGTCTTCGAGAGTCAACGATTTAACATCTCGTGTATAAGTATATTCAACCCCACCAAAAACTTCCATAATTTCACGTAATGATTTGGGATGAAGTGCTTCAAAGTGTCCCGTCGAAGATATAGTGAGACACCTTACTTTTCGCGCATGATCGGTGGTAGTGCTCCCTTTCAACGCAGGGGCAGAAGAGGCTGCTGGCAATTGAAAGAGGCATAAAAAGCTCATCAAAAGCATGAATAAAACTGTTTTTTTCATATTTATTAATTTATTTATTACTATTTTATATTATTAATTTTTTGTGTTTGAACCCCTTGTGCACTTTGCATATACAAAATATAGGTTGCTGGAGCCAAACTGCTAAGATCAATTTTAATTTCATGCGTACCACTAGGGTACACTTTATCGGCAATTACTTGCACTCTTCTTCCACTTAAATCAAAAAGAGAAAGTTGAATAGGACTCGATTTTTCTAATTTTAAGGTACAAAGAGCAAGTCCTTTGGTAGGATTTGGATACACACGCATGGTATTAGGCAAAGCGGATTCTATGGTTTCATTGCCCACAGAACCTAAAGAAAGCACTTGATAATCTTTGTTGGTGTACTTTCCATCACTTTCGGCCAACAAACTATTTTTATCATCGTAAATTTTGTAATAGCCAGCGCCAAAATTGGTATTGATTCCATCTTTGCCTTTATCAAAAATTTCAAATAGATAACAATCGGTATTTTCAATAGGAATGATTTCAATATATTTTTTAGTGCCTTCTTTGGGCAAATCGTTGGTATATTCTTTTTGAGCTATCACCGTACCTGCTCCATCCATCAATTGCCAGCTTACTTCACTTGCATACTGATCCAAATTAAGTTCCAATTTGAGCGATCGAGTCATTTCGGTACGTCCCACTTTTTTGGTCATTTTAGCAAATGCTTTGAGGCTATCCAAAGGAACTGTGGCTGGAATTGTATCTCCATTAATGGCCGTAATTTGTACACTTACATCTGTAACGCCATCTACCATAGGAAAGGAAGAAAGCACCAAGGTATCCGAAGCCTCAGGCATAATATGCCGATGGTTCCAAGTACAAGAATAGGTTTCATTATTGTAGGTATAATCAAAACTTACCGTATTGATACGCCCTTCGCCATTGTTTTTGACAGCAACCTCTAAAGCTCCTGAGCCTTGACAATTTTGTATCGCAGCTTGTTTGGCAGAGAGCAAACGGGGACAAGAAACAAGTCCTTCGTAATCAATACTACTTTCACAAGCATTTAAAATATTGGTTTTGCTTTCCGTTACATAAGCCACAATATCAATATTTCCCATTCTTAGCGGAATTCCTTTATAATCTCTAGGAATAGTATATTTGAGCGTATCCGAAAAATACGTTCCACTTTGTGTTTGTGAAATAGGCATTCCCCATTGTCCTGTCAAAAAGTGACGTAACATGTGATTGTGTTTATATTTATTATCTCCTGCCGACATTTCAGGATAATACCCAATTCCTTGTTGTTGACCTATCACATTATTTTGCAATAAAGCCACATTCAAATAATTGGTTTTTTCCTTACTATCAGAGGTATAATATCCTTGTACAATACAAACCAATTCACGGGTTTTCCAATTTAAATAACTTTTGGCAGCTAAATTGACACAAGCCGTTTCGGTAACTACTTGAGATACAAAATTTGCCCAATTTTCACGTCCCGTAGCCATGGCTGCTTGTCCAGCAAATCTAGTACGACTTACCGAACCCATTGGATACCCACTCACACCAAGCAATTCGGCCAACGAATCCCCAAAAGCCGTGGTATATACAGGTCCCGAAGAACCTGGCGTTGCATTAGCAAAAGATCCTTGATGAATATTAATCGCAATATAACGATCTTTATACTGTTGTTTGAGTTGATCCGAACGTTTGTGTCCATCTGGACAATTTCCACATTTTGCTCCTGTAAATTCTTCTAAAACAGCACATTTCTTTGATATTTGCGTAGGTACAAAGTAGTTTTGAGCTGAAAGACTTAAACCTACGGAAGTAAAAAATACAGATAAAAATAATTTTGAAATAGAAATCATAGTTTTGTTTTTTAATTAATAGCATTTTGATAATTTCTCACCCTTACAGACTCCAAATTAACTGACAATCTGCCAATGGTTTTAACGAAATAGTTGTGTATTTATATAAGTATCGGACTGAATAAATCCAGTCCGATACTGCAAATATACATTATTTTACAATTAATTTATGTGATTGTACTCCTTTACTTGATATTAAGCGTATCATATAAATACCTGTGGGTTGAATAGAACCTATCTCAATGCTTGTACTATTCGTAGCTCCAAAACTCCGTATCACTTGTCCTGAAATGTTAATTACTTCTATACTTTGAAATTGAGTTTGTGCAGGATTGTGAATATACACATTTGCATGATTGGAATAAATTTGCACAGCATGGATGTTTTCATTTTCAATTTCTAGAGGATTCGTAGTGAATTTATCTTCAGCCCAAGCACTCGTATCATTGGCGGCACAAATAGCACGTACACCCCAAGTATAGGCCGTGTTGGCGGTTAAATGATTTAGTTTTACTTGTTTTGCACT
>JAVVPL010000063.1:0-12188 GCA_036655775.1 Bacteroidales bacterium
GAATAATAAATAACTATGGCATCAATTTTCACACGCATCATTAAGGGAGAAATTCCGTGCTACAAGGTAGCTGAAGATGAAAAATATTTTGCAATGCTAGATGTAAACCCACTTGTCAAAGGGCACACGCTTGTAATTCCTAAAAAAGAAATCGACTATATTTTCGATATGGACGATGCACAATTGGGCCAAATGATGATATTTGCAAAAAAAATAGCAAAAGCGATCCAAAAAGTGTGTCCTGCTCCCAAAATAGGGATGACGGTAATTGGGCTAGAAGTACCTCATGCGCATATTCATTTGGTGCCCATTCAAGGAGTCAATGATATTGATTTTACAAAAGAAAAATTGCAATTAACAGTACAAGAATTTACCTCTTTGGCTCAAAAAATAGGCGAAGAGTATCTCAAAATTGTAGCTTGCTAATGTTTCAAAAGCGTTTGCGGATATTTCCCAAATGCAACTTGCTAGAAACCTAATTGTGCTTTACTGCGATTTGGAGGGATGCTTGTCTTCTTTTGCAAAATGAGTATTATCGAATTCGATCTTTGTGATTGGCAATAAAACTTTCCCATGAATTTCCCCTTGTACGAGAAGGAGACTTGTTTGCTTTTTGGTCAGCAATTTCAATTTTATTGCCTTGTAAAGCATGACATACCGCGATAGCTAAAGCATCAGAAGCATCCCAAAATTTGGGAATGGCATCTATTTTCATCAAATGAAAAAGCATGGCACAGACTTGTTCTTTTGAGGCATTTCCATGCCCTGTAATCGATTGTTTAACGCGTAGGGGTGCATATTCACTAGCGGGTATTTCTCTAGAGAGAGCTGCGGCAATGGCCACTCCTTGAGCTCGTCCTAATTTGATGAGAGATTGTACATTTTTTCCATAAAAAGGCGCTTCTATAGCAAATTCGTCGGGATGATATTGATCTATTATTTTTATAATTCCATCAAAAATAGCTTTGAGTTTGCCTGTGGGATCTTTGATTTTACTTAGATTTAAAACTCCCATATCCAAAAAAGAAAATTGTTTTCCCGTTTGTCGGATCAATCCATAGCCAAGAATAATAGTGCCTGGATCAATTCCTAAAATAATTTTACCTTCTTCTGTTTCCATTCTTTAGTATCCTTTACTAAATAAAAATTTGGCATATTCCAAATCCAGCGCTTGTGTAATTTTTGTATTTTGCAAAATTCCATCAAAAAAATGTAGTGGTTTACCTGTGTTTTCATAGACCGAGGCATCGTCGGTAAAATTGCTATGTAAGGCTATTTGATAAGCTTGAAGGATATGGGCATATTTAAAATATTGCGGTGTTTGCACACTATGCACTTTTTCTCGGTTGAGACTTTGCCACTGTGCAGACTCATTACATATTCTAAGACTTTCGTTTACTTTTAAAATAGGAATTGCAGTTTCGTATTCTATACATGTAGCAATCCCTTTTTGAATAAAATCTTTATTTATAAAAGGGCGAACCCCATCATGAATAGCAACAATACTCTCTGAATCTAAAGAGTGTAGAGCATATAATCCATTTTGTACAGAACAAAAACGAGAAATTCCTCCCTCTACAATTTTGTGAGCTAGTGTAAATTGATATTTGGTACATAAACTTTGCCAATATTCTATATCTTTGCTAGCTAATACCAATACGAGTTGAGAAAAACAATCTGTATTTGCCAATTTTTCTAGGGTGTGCATCAAAAGAGGTTTGCCTTCAATTTCTATAAATTGTTTGGCAATGGGTGCCCCCATTCTTTGTCCAGAGCCCCCTGCAACGACGAGCGCAACTACGGTTGAGTGTGAATGTACGCTTTCCATTTTCTTTAAATTTAAAAAATATTAAAGAATCAACATGGCATCTCCAAAAGTCAAAAAGCGATATTTTTTTTCTACGGCTTCTTTGTATGCTTGCATAATTAAATCGTATCCACCAAAAGCGCATACCATCATTAAAAGAGAGGAGTATGGATTATGAAAATTGGTGATCATCGAATTGGCCACACTAAATTCGTAAGGAGGAAAAATAAATTTGTTGGTCCATCCTTCGTAAGGTTTTAAAAGTCCCCCAATAGTAACGGAACTTTCAATGGCTTTCATCGAAGTGGTACCCACTGCACAAATTCGTTTACTATGTTCTTTGCCTTTATTGACAATATCGCAAGCCTCTTGAGAAATAAACATTTCTTCGGAGTCTACTTTATGTTTGGTGAGATCTTCTACATCAATACTACGAATAGTGCCTAAGCCTGAGTGAAGTGTAATATTAGCAATATCTACCCCTTTGATTTCTGCACGTTTGAGCAACTCTCTACTAAAGTGCATGCCTGCTGTAGGAGCCATTACTGCACCTTCGTGTTTGGCAAAAACAGTTTGATATCTTTCTTGATCTTCGGGTTCAATTTCACGTAAACGCAGAATTTGTTCAGGTAGAGGTGTATGTCCTAATTTGTAAATCAAGGCTTTAAAATTATCATAAGGACCATCGTACAAAAAACGAAGCGTTCTTCCACGAGAAGTAGTATTGTCGATGACTTCAGCTACTAATTCTTCATTTTCGCCAAAGTAAAGTTTGTTGCCAATACGAATTTTTCGAGCAGGGTCAACATACACATCCCATAAAAGGTTTTCTTTGCTTAATTCTCTTAGTAAAAAAACGGTGATTTGGGCACCTGTTTTTTCTTTTTCTCCAAATAATAAGGCTGGAAATACTTTGGTGTCATTCATTATCAACACATCACCTTCGTCAAAATATTTCAATAAATCTTTAAAAACCTTATGTTCAATTTTGTTTTTTTTTCGATCTACTATCATCAGTTTTGCTTCATCTCTGAGAAGAGTAGGTCTTTCAGCAATTAACTCTTTGGGCAAATGGTAATTAAATTGAGATAATTTCATGTATAAGGGTATTTTAACTTGCAAAGGTACATATAAAAAGTACAAAAAGCAATTATTTTATATCTTGCACATTTATAGCATCTTCTATTTTGAAATTTCCAATTCGTGTACGGCATAAAGCCGACATATACGCTCCACATCCTAGGTATTCGCCAATATCTCTAGCAATGGCACGAATATAGGTGCCTTTACTACATACAATTCTAAAATCAATTTCGGGAAGAGCAACACGTGTAATTTCAAAAACTTTAATTTCGATAGGTTTGGCAGTTAAAGTCATTTCTTTATTTTCTCTAGCTAGTTCATAGGCTCGTTTCCCATCTACTTTTACGGCCGAAAAAGTAGGGGGCGTTTGCATCTGATTGCCTGTAAAATGGGCCGCACAGTCCACAACCTCTTTGGCGGTGAGTTTGGAAATATCACCACTAACTATCACCTCACTTTCTAAGTCGAAACTTTTGGTGGTTGAGCCTAAAACAAAAGTGCCTGTATATTCCTTTTCAAACGCTTGAAATTCGTCTATGCGTTTGGTGAATTTGCCAATACACAAAATAAGTAAGCCCGTGGCTAATGGATCCAATGTGCCTGCATGTCCCACTTTTATATTTTTGAGACCACTTTCGCGCCTTGCCCAGATACGAATTTTGCTCACTACATTAAAAGAAGTCCAAGTATAGGGCTTATTGACCAATAAAATTTTGCCTTCAGCTAAAGGATGTATATTTGTGGGGATAGTTTCGGATTGCAGATTAGTTACGTTCATTTAATTTTTTTTCCAGTTCATCAATACGTCTCACCAATTTTTCTAAATTACGAAAATGAACATAGACTCTTTTGTATGTCTTGGCATCCATCGAAGGCGATCCCATCAAAACGGCATTTTCTTGCGTGATAGAGGAGGCTATTCCTGTTTGTGCGGCCAACATTACTCCATCGGCAATATGTGCATGACCTGCAATTCCTACTTGGCCTCCAAACATGCAATGAGCACCCACTTTACTTGAGCCTGCAATACCCACTTGAGCGGCCATTACTGTATTTTTTCCCACGACTACATTGTGTGCAATTTGAATTAAATTGTCGAGTTTTACTCCTTTTTCAATTCGAGTGGATCCTAAGGTGGCCCTATCAATGCAGGTATTAGCGCCAATTTCAACATGATCCTCAAGTACTACATTGCCTATTTGTGCCACTTTTTCATACGTATCCGTATTGGGTGCAAACCCAAAACCATCGGCTCCAATCACTACGCCTGCATGAATAATACAATTACGTCCAATTTCATTGTCTGCATATATTTTTACCCCTGCATAGATCGTGGTTCCCTCTTTGATAAGAGTATGTTCTCCAATAAAAGATTGTGGATATATTTTAACTCCTTTGCCGAGTTTAACGCCATCTTCAATAACGGCAAATTCGCCCACATACACATCTTCGCCCAATTCTACATTTTTGCCAATAAAGGCTAAAGGTGAAATTCCCTTTCTGTTATTTTTGATTTGATTGTAGGTTTCTAGCAATTTGGCAAAAGCTTGATAGGGATTTTCTACACGAATTAAATTGGTAAGAAAAGGATGTTCTGGAACAAAATCGTTGGCTATAATTACGGCGGTTGCCTTGGTGTCGTAAAGATGGGGCGAATATTGTAGATTTGCCAAAAAACTTAAACCTCCCGAATTGCCTTCTTCTATTTTGCAAAGATGAGATACTTGCGCATGCTCATCGCCTTCCACCGTGCCATTGAGCATTTCTGCTACTTGAGTTAATGTAAATTCCATGGAATTAAATTTAAAAAGAAGAGTTCTGAATTTTTTTAGCGCGATGTGAGCTAAACGAAATTTTCAGAACTCTTCTAAATTCATATTTTTTTTATCTGTTTAGTAGCCGAAAATTGTTTCTTGAGAAACTTTTTCTACTTTTCCAAATTCTTTTTCAAATTTTGCAAAATCAAAATCGGCTTCATTTCCCAAAATGGTATACACTTTTTTGTGATTTTTGATATATTTTTCGTTGAATGCTTTAATATCTTGAAGAGTGATAGTTGGTAAAACTTCAAATTCAATTTTACGAGAATTGTCAGTATATCCATATTTCATATCCCTAAGATAGGCCCAAAAAATATCTGTGTTTTGAAATCTTTGGGTGCGAAGTGCTGATATTTCGGCATCTTTGGCAAGCGTAAACGCTTTATCGGAAAGAGGCATATCGTTGAAAAGGTCATTGAAAGTTTTAAACGCGTCTACCACTTTATCATTTTGTGTGGCAATAAATGCAAGATTCCGATAACATTCGCTAGGTTTGTTAGGGGTTATATAAGCGGCCCAAGCATTGTACGCCAAAGAACGTTTTTCACGCATTTCTTGGAATACAATCGCATTCATACCTCCGCCAAAATATCCGTTGAATAAAGTAATTGTAGGCTCTAATTCTTTTTGGAAAGGTACTCCTTTAGATAGGGTATAACAATAGGATTGTTTGGCATCATATTGTGCAAAAATCACTTTGTCTTCAGTATTTGCTACAATTGGAAATTCTTTTGGTGCAGGCACTGGAAGCAATTTAGCAGGTGTTTTATGTAATTTGTTTAATATTTTTTCGGCTGTAGCCAAATCTTGAGAACCATAATATAAAATTTTGTGTTCAAAATTGTACAAAGATTTAATTTTTTTAATTATATCTTTAGGGCTTAAGGCTTTCAATTCGGTTTCACTTAAAATATAGGTGTTTGGATTTACAGGACCATAAGTTGCATACGCAAGTAAGGCATTTGAATTCATTCGTTGATTAGCTTTGGCATCTTTGCGAGATTGTAATTCATCTTCTATTAGATTAGTTAAAGCTTCGGCATTAGGTTGACAATCTTTAAACAAAGATTCAGTTAAAGCCACTGCTTTTTCCATATTTTCACTTAACCCAGACACACTTACATAGACCCTTTCTCCCGAAGTAGACACCGAAAAATCACAAGCCAATTTATAAAATTCTTCTTTAATTTCTTTGGGTGTAAATTTAGAGGTGCCTAAATAATCCAAATAATCAAAAGTAATGGGAAGCATTTTATCATTGTATTTGCCCATATCAAATAAGTAGGTAATTTCAAATGTATTATTTTCGGTATTTTTAACATATAAAAGTTCTACATTTTTGTTGATTTGAGCACGTGAAATAGCGGTTTTATAATCAATAAATACGGGTTCAATGGTTTTTGCTAATTTGCTTTCTTCTTTGATTGTTTTTAAGAAATCCGACTCTATATTACGGTTTACTTCAATAGGCGTAATGGCTGGCTTTTGAATTTTTGCGGTTTCGTTAGGTTTGCCTTGGCGTTTATATACAACCACATAATTTTCATTGAAATTTTTATTGGCAAACTCTATAATATCTGATTTTGTAATTTTGCTTAGTCTGTCAATATATTGTACATATTGCTCCCAAGGTACTTTTTCTAAATAAGAATAAGCAATGCTCATCCCTCTACCTTCTGCATGTTCAAAATTTTTCAACATTTGGTATTTGGTATTATTGATAGCGGCTTCCAACATCCATTCGGGGAATGCACCTTTTTTCAACAACTCTAATTGAGCCAAAAGTAATGCTTGTGCTTGTTCTAAGGTTTGTCCTGTTTTGGGTTTAGCATACAACATCAACATTCCATAATCCACCAAAGTTTGTCCGCTTGCAAAGGAAAACATTACTTTTTGTTGTTGATTTAAATTTAAATCGAAAAGTCCTGCTTTTCCGTTATAAAGCATAGTACCCAAAAGATCGGTAATTAAGGCATCTTGCGAACCTGCTCCTTGAGTACGATAGGCAAGCCACACATTCTCGGCTTCCAAACCTACCACTTCTTTCACAATAGGTTTGTGAATGGGAGGTTCTGGAGTAAATGTAAATTCAGGTATAGGTTTGCTTTGTAATTTACCAAAATTTTTATCAATAATTACAATGGCTTCGTCAGGATTAAAATCACCTACCAAAACTACGGCAAAATTGTTGGGAATATAATATTTTCCAAAAAATTCACGTAAATTTTTCATAGAAGGATTTTTGAGATGCTCTTGAGAGCCTAGTACGGTTTGTTTTCCATAGGGGTGATTAGGAAATAAAGCCGATAAAATTGCTTCATTAACCTTGCGATTGTCGTTGGTCAAAGACATGTTTTTTTCTTCATATACAGTTTCTATCTCCGTGTGAAATAAACGAAGAACTGCATTAGAAAAACGATCCGACTGTATACTAGCCCAAGTCTCTAATTGATTGGATGGGATATTTTCGATATAATTGGTAAAATCGTAAGAGGTACCTGCATTGGTTCCTGTGGAGCCAATGGCGGACATTAGTTTGTCGTATTCGTTTGGAATAGCCAACTTGGATGCCTCGTAAGAAAGACTATCAATAATGTGATATGCTTGCGCTCTAGCGGCAGAATCGACCAAATTGCGATAGACTTCAAATTGTCCTTCGATGGCTTGAATAAGAATTTTTTCTTTTCCCCAATCGCTAGTTCCAAATTGTTCAGTACCCTTAAACATCATGTGCTCAAAATAATGTGCTAAACCCGTAGTTTGGGCAGGATCATTTTTAGAGCCTACACGTACAGCAATATAGGTTTGGATACGAGGTTCCGCTTTGTAAACTGAAAGAAATACTTTTAAACCGTTGTCTAAAGTATATTCCCTTACCTTGAGAGGATCGTTAGGGTAGGTTTTATAGGTGTATTGCTTTTGTGCAAAAACACCTGTGCTGATGCCCAGAAAACTCAATATGAGGCAGGCCTGGAAAATACATTTCAATTTTTTCATTATAGTTAATTTTATATAAATAGATAAGTGTTTAAAACCGATTTTATTCAAAAATTAAAATACCATTTTTTTCTCCCGCTTCTTTGTATCCAAATGAAAGGAGGCAGTTGTAAGCATTGTCAAAACCTTGGCTCAATTCTTCGAGCTTATGGGCATCTAAACTAATAGTGGTTGGAATTTTGGCTTGTTTTAGTTGTTGAATAATAAATTTGCAAGGAAAAAAATCATCCGATCGCCCTTTGTATAAACCTCGGGTATTGATTTCAACAATTGTATCGTTTTGTTTAATGACGTCAATGCTTTCTTGTACCAATTTGTGATACCAAGGCTCGTCTTGTGAAAAATAACGTCCTTTATTATTCATCGTAATTTTGTCGAAATGAGCCAAAATAGTAGGTTTCTCCACTTGAAGCATTTCATTCATTTGCGTGAAATAGGCTTTGACCCCTTTTCTTATATCATCCGCAAAACAAGTATGGAGCCCTCGATCATAGGATTCTATTTTTCCACCATCAATAAACCAAAGGCTGTCTGCACTTTTTACTAAGTGTATGGCACCAATGGTATAATCTAAGCCTAGTTTTTCTTTAAATTCGGAAAATGGATATGTATGTCCTGGAATATAATCCATTTCCAAAGACAGCAAAACTTTTATTTGAGAAGCATATTCTGTTTGGAGTGCGCGTATTTCAGATACATACAAAGAAACTTCATCCATTTGTAAACTGAAAGTGTTTTTTTCTTTAGTAGGTGCATGCGAAGAAAATCCCAGCGTGGAAAAACCTAATTTGATAGCTTCTTCCACATAAGCACGAGGTGCATCGGCACCATCACAGTATTTAGTATGCGTATGATAATTAAATTTTCGCTTCATATTGCAAATGTACAAAAAATAGCTGTACTTTTGTACAAAAATTTTGAGAAATGAATACAATCATCGCTTTAGAAAATATGGAGTTTTATGCCTACCACGGTTGTTTTACCGAAGAAAGACAGATAGGTACACATTTTAGAATTGATTTATGGATGGAGGTCGACACCACCCTTGCCCAAAAAAACGATACCCTAAATGATACCGTCAATTATGTAGCAATCTATCAAGATCTCAAAGAGCAAATGATGATTAGTTCCAAATTGATAGAACATGTTGCTGCTCGTATTTTAGATACGATACATGCCAAATATCCTATGGTGCAACATAGTGAAATTAAAGTGTCGAAACTCAATCCTCCGCTAGGAGAAAAAAATAGGCTGTGTAAGTGTTCGATTAAAAAGATAAACCCTCAATAAAATACCCGTAAGTTAAGAGTATTTATTTGTATTCTTTTACAGAAAATGTGGGCATATTATTGTAAAAAGCATGCAAGAGAATAAGCATTTGCTTTTGTGCATCGGTGAATGTATTCACGTAAATAGCCTCGTTCTTTTCACCTATACTATTGTTCATGACCAAATAATTTAAATTCTTTTTATTGTATTGAAAAACGAAATAATAGGTGGGTTCATGTTGAATAATATACGAACGTTCGGGTTGAAGTAAGTCTATAAAATAAATGAGTGCTTTGGTGATATTAGGGTCGAAAAAATCACCTTCGGCAGAAGAAATTTTAAACATGTTTTGAAAATTCTCAAAAGAGAAATTGGCCAAGGGTTTGTTGTAATCGATCGATTCAACAATGGTCAGATCTACGTATGAACCTTGCGCTTGTGCTTGACCCCATAGAGCGCTCGACAAAAGCAATAAGCAAAGGCATATTTTTTTTAACATGATCTATAATTTTAAGCAAAGTTACGTAAAAAAAATAGATTTTTCAAATTTTGTGTATCTTTGCAAAATTAAAAAAACACGTAAACTGATAAATTAAAATAATTATAATGAAAAAAGCGTATGTATTCCCTGGTCAGGGAGCCCAATTTGTAGGTATGGGAAAAGATTTGTACGAACAATATGCTTCGGCAAAGCAACTTTTTGAACAAGCGAATGAAATTCTTGGATTTCGTATCACCGATTTGATGTTTTCGGGTACAGATGAAGATTTAAAACAAACCAAAGTGACACAACCTGCTATTTTCTTGCATTCGGTTATTTTGGCTTCTTGTATGGCCGATTTTACGCCAGATATGGTGGCTGGACACTCTTTAGGTGAGTTTTCTGCTTTGGTCGCCAACAAGGCTTTGTCGTTTGAAGATGCTTTAATTTTGGTGTCTAAACGTGCCAATGCAATGCAAAAAGCTTGTGAAGTAAACCCTTCCACAATGGCTGCAATTTTAGGTTTAGATGATGCGAAGGTGGAAGCTATTTGTGCAAGTATTAAAGAAGAAATTGTGGTTCCAGCCAATTATAATTGTCCAGGTCAATTGGTAATTTCGGGATCTATCAAAGGTATTGAAATTGCTTGTGAAAAAATGAAAGAAGCCGGTGCTAAACGTGCACTTCCCTTAAAAGTAGGTGGTGCGTTCCATTCTCCACTTATGGAACCTGCGGGGGTTGAGTTGGCGGCAGCTATTCATGCAACTAGTTTCAAACAACCAATCTGTCCAGTGTATCAAAATGTGAATGCACAAGCTGTAATTTCTCCTGCTGAAATCCAAGCAAATTTAATCGCTCAACTTACTTCACCAGTACGTTGGACACAAATTGTACGTAATATGGTCAAAGATGGGGCCACCCAATTTATAGAAGTTGGCCCTGGCACTGTACTTCAAGGTTTGGTCAAAAAGATTTGTCCAGAAGTAGAAGCGCAGAGCGCAACGATATTGCAATAAATTACAAAAAGAGGGTATTGCAATAAATGATAGTAATACTTTGTTAAAAAATAAAAATGAGAAAATCTAGATCTAGACTTTCTCATTTTTTTTATCTAAAAGCGAATGAGCCTATCACGGATAATGCGGTAAATGCACTGAGTGAAATCTACGTCTGTGGAGCGTTTCAAACACTTCTTTAGCTTACCTTTCTGCTATCATGGAGCAAAACAGATGGAAATTTAAATATGTACGAAGAAAAACTATCGTAAAATAGTCAATTTAAAATGGTGTCCGTCCATTTTGACAATATACATTCCGTTTTGTAAAGAGGAAACATCAATTTGATGGGTAGGGGTATTGCCTTGTAAAATTTGTTTTCCATTTAAATTGTAAATGGAATAAAACTGTACTTCTTTACTGAGGAAAATTTGATTGGTGTGGCAAGGATTAGGATATAGCGTTATTGTATATTTAGAATCGGTTTCAATAGCACTTCCATCTATTGAAAAAGGAACATTGATACTCTCACTTTTGTTGCTTTCAATTTCAATACCCTTATTTCGGTACAATGCCGAAACACTATATGTATACGTGCCTTTGTAAAGTAGGCTATCTCTAAATGATATTAAAGTAGGGAGAGTTTCACCTATTTTTTTCCCATCGCGATAAATAAAATAGGCTTTTAAACTAGAGGCATTTTCGCTTTCGGCTTCATAGCCTTTGGGGGCTTGCCAAGATAAATTTACTAAAGTGTAATTGGGGGTTCGTAACACTGTAGAGTCTAGATGTGTGGGGGTAGGTAGGGGCGTGATGGTGATACAAACTGTATCTGAAAGTATAGATTTGCAATCGTAAATAGTTTGTATACTAAAACAATTTTCTCCAAAATTCAGTTTAGGACTAATGTAAAATGTATCGGTAAGTATACCCGTTTTATTTACTAGTTTTCCTTTTTGAAAAATATTATAGCCGATAACTGTATATTTGGCATTGGGTAGAGGGCTACTCCAGGTAATGGCTGCAGACAAAGTGCCAGCTATATTTTGGGCTTGAAAATTCAAGGGTTTTTCTAAATTTGTAATTGTATCCTCTAAAATAGCAATATGACTCGACTCCAAAACTTGTAAATTGGCAGAATCTTGTACCCAACAGATGATTTCGCAGTGCTGGGTTTCCCACATTGTATCCAAAAGCATTGTAAATTCAATTTTGGCTTCCCCATTAGAATTTAATTGTACCCTTTGACCTTTATTTCCATTGTACATCGAGCGAGCGGCAAATTCAATAGATGATTGGTTTTTCCAAGCAATAGGAATATGACTTTCGGTAACTACAGCCATGAGTTGCATGCGTTCTTTGCCTTCGTAGAGAGGGTTTTCCAATTTGATAGAAGCGCTCACTTTACATTCTTTATACGTACGGCCTTTTTGCTTGCTAAGCGTGAGGCTAATGGGCGTTTTTTGTAAAATTAAAGAATCATAAACGGGACGATATAAAGGATATGCACTAATCACTTTGGGTGGATTGACATTCGTGTCTTTGAGGGTAGAGTCAATGCGAATTTTGGTGTCAAATTGTACGGAAGGAAGCGCTCCGCCATTGCCTAAAACTTTGGCGGTAATTTTACTTCTTTGCAAACCATCTTCAAATTGATAGGCATCGCCACTGTGATAACTTATCACCAAAACTTTACAAGCGCTATCTAGCAATTGATGCACTCCCATAGCCGCACT
>JAVVPL010000064.1:0-12141 GCA_036655775.1 Bacteroidales bacterium
CCTTAACTTCCCTTTGTATCGAAATGGATCAACGTTACGATTTATTAAAAGATGCGCAAGTCAAAAACATCAAAGAATACAATCAAAAATTTATAAGTCGCCATCTAAATCCAGAAGAAGGGCATCGTTTTTTACCTTATATTGTATTAATTATCGACGAATTTGCCGATTTAATTATGACTGCAGGCAAAGAAGTAGAACTTCCCATTGCACGATTAGCTCAATTGGCACGTGCTATTGGGATTCACTTAGTTATAGCCACACAACGCCCCTCTGTCAATATTATTACGGGCACGATCAAAGCCAATTTTCCAGCTCGGGTAGCTTTTCGTGTAACCTCTAAAATTGATTCACGTACTATTTTAGATGCCAGTGGAGCTGACCAATTGATTGGTCGAGGCGATATGCTTTTGTCCACAGGCAATGAGATGCTCCGCTTACAATGTGCTTTTATCGACACCCCCGAAATTGAAAGAATTACTGAATTTATAGGCTCTCAAAGAGGATATCCTTCAGCTTATTTACTACCCGAATGTCCAGACGAAACCAATGATAGTGGGAATAAAGATTTATCGTCAGATGAAAGAGATCCTTTATTTGAAGAAGCAGCCCACTTAATTGTAGCCAGTCAACAAGGGTCAACCTCCTTAATCCAACGAAAATTAAAACTCGGATACAATCGCGCAGGTCGTTTGATAGATCAACTCGAAGCAGCGGGTATCGTGGGTTGTTTTGAAGGCAGTAAATCTAGAGAAGTAAAAATTAAAGATCCCATTGCCTTAGAACAAATTCTCAATACAAGCGAGAAACAAATATTATAACACAAATATATAATACTCCTATTTAAAATGGATTGTATCTACTGATTAAACTAATTTCTCCATGAAAACTAAAATTTATTTTTTAAGCCTTCTTTTTCTATCTTCTTGTTTTCTGATGCAAGGGGAAGTCGCAAACCAATCTAAGGGCGTAAAACAGACCACACAAGGCGTAAACGATCCAAAGGCAAACGCAATACTGCAAGCGAGTAAACAATGGCTTACAGGGCTCAAAAGTGTCAAGGCTACGTTTAGCTATACCTTAGAAAATAAAGCACAAAAGATACGACAAAATAAAACGGGCAATATTTTAGTTAGTGGAAATAAATTCACCTTGAATTTTATGGGTTTGAATGTCTTTTGCAATGGACAAACCCTTTGGTCGTACAATCCCTCTACCAAAGAAGTCAGTATTAGTGAATATTCCGATTCAGAAGCAGGCAGTATGAATCCATTAAGTATTGTTCAACAGTATGAAAAAAATTATCGAGCCAAATTTATTCGGGATGAATCCATTGCAGGTATGGATCGCGCAGTCATCGATTTAATTCCCTTAAAGGCAAGTTCATTTCACAAAATGAGAATGTATATTACCAAGACAAATAAACAAATCTACAAAACAGCCATCTATGATAAAAATGGAAGTATCTACACCTACACTATCAACAAATATATATTAAATCCAAGTGTCAACGCTAATAATTTTACATTTGACACCTCAAAATACCCAGGTGTAGAAATTAATGATATGAGATAATTTCTATATTTGAACCTATTTACATACAAGCGTTATTTAATCCTAAACCGATTAAATATGCAATATATGCCCCATTTTGTCTTGCTTTGTTTTTAAATAACGTGCATTGTATTTATTGGGTTTAATCAAACTAGGTACCGTTTCAATAATATCTATTCCGTAGCCTTCTAAGCCAATTTTTTTAACTGGATTATTAGTAATTAGACGTATTTTTTTTGCATGTAGATACCTAAGAATTTGTGCACCGATTCCATAATCTCTCTCGTCTGCTTTAAATCCTAATAATTCATTGGCCTCTACGGTATCCTTTCCTTCTTCTTGTAAATGATACGCTTTTAACTTATTGATAAGACCGATGCCTCTCCCCTCTTGATTCATGTACAACACAATTCCTTTTCCTTCTTTTTCAACCATTTCCATAGCTTGATGAAGTTGATGCCCACAATCACATTTGCAAGAACCTAACACATCGCCCGTAACACAAGAAGAGTGCACCCTCACCAATACAGGTTCATCCTCATTCCATTCCCCTTTTACCATGGCCAAATGCACTTGTCCCGTTGCATTTTCGGTAAAGGCATGCAATTTGAAATGCCCCCATTCCGTGGGAAGATCCACAGTCTCTTCTTCGGTAATCAAACTCTCGTTTTTGATACGATAGGCTATTAAATCTTTAATACTAATAATTTTGATATCAAATTGTTTGGAAATTTTCATCAATTGTGGCAAACGAGCCATCGTGCCATCTTCATTCATAATTTCAACCAAAGCTCCTGCGGGATAAAAACCTGCAAGACGTGCTAAATCAACCACAGCTTCGGTATGCCCCGTACGTCTAAGCACCCCTCCTTCCACTGCACGCAAAGGAAAAATATGACCAGGTCGACCCAAATCTGCAGGTTTGATTTGAGGATCCGCGATTGCATTAATTGTTTTAGCTCTATCTGCAACTGAAATTCCCGTAGTACAACCAAAACCGACCAAATCGACAGAAACGGTAAAGGGAGTTTCATGTAAAGAGGTATTCGTATTTACCATTAAATCTAAATCTAATTCTCTACAACGTTCTATAGTAGTAGGTGCACAAATTAAACCTCGCCCATAACGAGCCATGAAATTTACTTTTTCTGGGGTGATTGTTTCCGCAACACTAATGAAGTCTCCTTCATTTTCGCGATTTTCATCATCTACCACAATTAATAATTTTCCATCTTTTAGGTCCGCAATGGCCTCTTCTATTGTGTTTAATCTAAATTCCATGATAATATTGAGTTTTAGACTGCAAAAGTAAGCAAAAAAATTCGATATTTTTCAAATATTTTGACTACCTTTGCACTTTAAAATTAAGAAAAATATCTGATACGGAATGTAAACACTACCATCGGCGTAATTTATAAAAAAGGGGGGACTTCGAATGATCGAAACGGTTAATTTCGGTAAGCTTAAATGGCTTCATATATTAAATCCTAGTGAAGAGGATTTACAGTTTTTAGAGGACACTTTTAAATTTCACCCTTTAGACATAGAGGATTGCCGAAGTACCAACCAACGACCTAAAATAGATATTTATGATGATTATAATTTTTTAATTCTTCACTTTCCATCGTTTGACAAACAAACCAACAAAATTTTAAGAGCTAGAGAAATCAAAATTTTTTGGGGCCCCGATTATATTATCACCTTGGGTCGCTCGCATTGGAATGTTAAAGCCTTGTTTAACATTACACAAAAAAATCCAGAAGAAGTCGACGATTTTGTAAAATCGAGTAGTGATGCTCTTTTATATACTATTCTCAACCGTTTAATGATTGATTCTTATTCACTTTTACTTCGTATCAGTGCGGAAATAGAATTAATCAATCGCGAATTATTTAACAAAAAAGCGGTACAAACCATTGAACGTATTTCGGTTACACGTCGAAATATTATATTACTCAATACTATTTTCAAACCTCAATTACGCCTTTTTCACAAATTTGAATCTGGCGAAATCAAAGGCTATTCCCCAGAAACTATGGAAATGGAAGATTATTGGGGAAATATTTTGGACTCTTACCAAAAAATGTGGGATATGGTGGAAGATAATGGCGAATTAATTGAGGGTTTAGCAAAAACTTTCGATTCATTACAGACTAATCGCACCAACGAAATTGTCAAAATCATGACTTTTATTTCTACGCTTTTCTTACCTTTGACTTTCCTTACGGGTCTTTATGGGATGAATGTAGACTTGCCTTTTATGGAAAAAGAATGGATATTCGGCGGAATTTTACTTGTAATGATCTGTTTTGCCTTCGGATTTATCTATTTTTCCAAAAAACAGAGATGGTTATAACAAATTTTGACATGGTAATATAGTGTTCGAACATACCCATAATTTTTCACCATTACTTTAAAACGCTCTTTCCAACTTTCTTTTTCATTTACTTTTGAAAATCCGCCTTGCAAATAGCTGGACAAGATTATATGCGTATTGTAATTCCACTTTGCTATTTTTAAAACTTTAAAAACCCAATCAATATCGGCTACTATTTTGTATTGTAAATCATAATCCGATGCAATTTCACGTTTAATTAAAATAGACTGATGACACACAAGCATGCCTTTACTAAAAGAATAAAAATCCAATATTTCAGGCGGCCGCTTAGAACGCAAACCTAAATCTCTTCCTTGTTCATCAATCAATGCGGTATCTCCATAGATACTATCTGGTAATTTTTTTGTATCCATGGCAAAGATAGTCGTATACAAACCATCTATCACCTTCTGTAAAGTTTCTGGGGCATAAATCCGATCTCCTGCATTGATAAACCATACATAATCCCCCTTCGCTAAATGCAAGCCTTTATTCATAGCATCATAAATACCTTTATCCGATTCGGAGATCCATCTATAAGCGTATTTTTTTCGCTCAGCTTCCAAGGCATATTTTTGAATTATAGCTAAGGTATGATCCTTACTATTCCCATCTATCAAAATATATTCAATATCAGCATACGTTTGCCCAAGCACACTTTGTATAGTAGATTCTATACATGCTTGCGCATTATAACATACTGTAATAATTGAAATTTTAATCGACACTTGCTTTATTTTTTGATTTGTTTTTTACGCTTAGCAAAACAAAGATACACTATACCTCCCAAAAATAATATACCAATAAGAATGGAGGTATATAAGGTTATATTTCTACTAGTATGATATATTTCTGAATCGTAGGTAAACACAATTGTATGTTCCCCTTCGGGCACCACTAAGGCTCGGAGAATATAATTTGCACGTAATAATGGCACCTCCTTACCATCGATGCTAGCTCGCCAATTCCGATAAAAAACCTCTGAAAAAACAGCCAATTGTTTACTCTTAGCTTTACTTTGATAGCTTATTTTATTGGGTTGGTAAGCGGTAAGTACAAGGCTTGACAAACTATCTTTCACAGGCGTAAAATAAGTGAGCGAGCTATTGAATTTTTTATCTATAAGGGCCACATATTTAGGGTCAAAATTGGCCAAAGCTAAAATTTCTTCATCAGGATTATTTACCAAACGAATAGAGTCGACAAACCACGCATGCCCTAAAGCGGCTTCATTGAGTTGTACTTGTCCATTGGGAGCTATAAAATATTTAGTATTCAGCATATTAAGCACACTAATATTTAAACCTTTGGAGAAATGAAAATCTATAATATCTTGATAACGTCTAAGTTTTGCAGGACTATATCCTCCTATAGATTTATGAAAATAGGAAGTATTCGCTTCATTAAACGTATTACTTGCTGCATTAAAAACTCTATAATTAGGATCCGGATCTTGCAAAATTTGCAAATCAGCTTCCGTAGGCTGTATAACCAATGCTTGTTTTTTAGGAACAAAATTTGCATCACTCAAATAACGTTTATCTACCGACCACATATCAATAAGAACAATTAAAATCAAGGCTACCGTTACATAACGAACATCCTTTATTTTATTTTTCATATATGCCCATAATAAAAGAAAAGTAACTACAATAAAGCCCAACGAGCGCCAAGAATCTTGGATTAACATTGATTTCCGATGATTTTCCAAAATATTCATCACTTGATCGATCGCAGAAGAAGGGAAATTGGCTTGAGCCATACGTTGCATAAATCCTGCATCATTGGCACTTCCAAACGTAAAAACCGAAGAGCCCAAAAGTATAAATAGCAAACAAATCCCCCCTACAATACCTAAGGAATATTTTAAATATTTTAAAACTTTATCTTTGTCTAACTTCTGGTCGAAAATATTTTTCAAACCTATCATAGCTAATATAGGCATACTTATTCCTGCTATAATCAATGCCATAGAAGGCGTTCTAAATTTGTTGTACAAGGGTAAATATTCAAAAAGAAAATTATTGAGTATTCCAAAATTCTTTCCCCAAGCCAACAAAAACGAAAGAATTGTGACCGCTAAAAGCCACCATTTCTCTGGACCTTTTACTACAAAAAGTCCCAGCACAAAGAGAAAACAAATTACAGCTCCCGCATACACAGGTCCAGATGTAAAAGGTTGTTCGCCCCAATAGGTTGGCAATGCACCTATATTGAGGCCTGCATTTTGAAGTTCTTTGGCAGTTTCTGAATTGGGTTCTATTATGTCTTGTCCCCCTCCATATAAATTAGGAATCAACAAGGTGAATGTTTCCATTTTTCCATAGCTCCACGAATAGGCATAATCTATTTCCAATCCACCATCATTCGGTGAGGCTACAGTATGAGAGCCATCTGATTTGATCGTAAGTTCCGATCCGCCTCGCATGGTATCCTTGGCATAATCTTGCGTAGGAAGTAAATTTTCGACATTAGCCAATATGGCAAACATAGACGCAATAAGCAGCAAGCCTACGGCTTTTGAAAAATCTTTGATATTTTTTTCTTTTACCAAATAATAAATCATATAGGTAATAGAGAGCGTGATCACCATCAATAAAGCATAATAGGTAATTTGAATATGGTTGGCGTAAATTTCCAAACCCAAAAAGAGCAAAGTGAGCAAACTTCCTACAATATATTTTTTCCGAAAAGTCAACAATATGCCGCCTAGCATAGGTGCAATATAGGCCATGGCATAGCCTTTGGTCACATGCCCTGCTTCTATAATAATAATATTATAAGAGGCCAGGGCGTATGCAATAGCCCCTAAAGTAGCCAGCCATACATTAGCCCCTATACACAACATAAAAATATAAAAACACAATAAATAACAAAAAAACATCCCCACATGATTACCTGGCAAATCAAAACGGAAAAATTGAGCTAGTTTACTAAATATACTTTGACTGGGGGCTCCCGTTACAATTTCAGGCATTCCACCAAACATATTTGGCGACCATAAAGTATATTCACCCGTTTCTTTATGAAAATCTTTAGCTGCTTTACCCATGCCTTCTACTTGGTTCATATCCCCTTGGAAAAGATCTTTTTTGTCGAACACAACAGGCGAAAAGTACGTAATAGTTAATACTAAAAAAACACCAATAGCTATGATATGAGGGTAAATTTTACGAAAATTAAATGGATGTGTATTCATTTTTGAGTATTTTATCTAAATTAGAGGGCAAAGTTACAAAAAATTATATGAATAGAAAAAAAACACATAGTAAGAAATAAGCAAAAAATTAATCCTGAAGCTGCATTTGCTCATATAAGGCAACATATTGATTAGCCACAATCTGTTCCGCATATAAATCCTGCACTTTGCAAATTGATTTTTGTGATAAATTGCATTTTTCAGCATGTTCAAAAATCCATACAATTCCATTAGCTAAATCTTCGGCCGATTGATATTTAGCGATATACCCCGTTTCTTTGTGAGTGATCATTTCGGGAATACCACCCGTTGCAAATCCTATACAGGGCGTTCCGCAAGCCATGGCTTCCATGATAGTATTGGGCAAATTTTCATCTAATGAAGGGGTCACAAAAACATCTACGGCATTATACAAAGTCACCATCATTTGCTCATCGGAAATAAATCCAGGGGTACGAATTTGGCAGGGAAACAGCGCCTGCAATTCATTATTTGCAGTTCCTACAACTACCACCTGCATATTTGCAAAATAGTGCGGATATTTTTGTTTTAGTATTTGTAAAGCCTCTATCAAATAGTTTAGGCCCTTTCTGTCATCGGTTACCTTTGCCGCACAAAATAAAATATGAAATTGTGTGGGATCCAATTTAAATGCAGCTTGAGAAATTCGTTTATCTTTTTTTGCATAAATTTCTATATTAATAGGATTAGGAATCACTAAAGCGCTATGCGTATCTAAAATTGAACTCCCTGCAATTCTTTTTTGAAGCCATTCACTACAACAAACAAGCTGAGGAATATGGGCTGCAAATATATTTTTTTTCGATTGATAAGTTCGGCTAGTTAGCGACATCCAATCCTTTGCATGCAAATAAAAACAATGGTCACAAGTGGTTTTAAATTTTTCACAATCTCGAGCATGATGGCACATTGCCGTGGCTACCCACATATCATGCATAGTCCACACTACAGGCTTTCCTAAATTTACTAGTTTTTGTATAGCTGAATAAGACAAAAAACTCTTATTTACCCAATGCAAATGAATAATATCCGCCTCTACAATACAGGGATGTTTCGAGATATCGAAACCAAAATACGAAAGTGAAACTCTAAATAAATCCGATTTTGAAAATCCATTATTCAAAAAAACCAACAAATGTTCCAATAAAAAATAAATATACGCTTTCCATTGAGTCCATTTATTATTACCCATAGAAATTACATACGGATCTTGGGTCGACTTATCAAGTACTAATACCTTCGCTTCTATGTTTTGTTTTCTCAATGCATGCATCAATCGCATGGCCGCAATAGCGGCTCCTCCTCCCCCATCATTCATATTTACTATCACTACTTTCATGTTTGCACTAATTTGAGGAGCGTTTCCATTGGAATCGATGTCAAGCCAATAGAACGATCTGCTTTTTTAAAATTTACATAGCCTACTACCGAAAAATATAAATTCAAAACGCCTTGAGCATCTACAAATGCAGAAGGTCTATATGTTTTTATATGTTTGATAATCGGTTTTTCAAAAATGGTAAAATTGATAAAATCATCCGAAACAGCTAAATAAGTCTCCATTTGTGCAGTGATTGTTTTTTTTCGATAATCACGTCCACAAAAAATCATATACAACTTATTTTTATAGGGAAACAAACTACAATGCCAAGGATGAATTCCTCTGTTTAAATTTAAAAATTCACCTAGCGCATAAGGTTTAAAATCGGGGGTTTCAAAGGTTGTTCCTTCCCAAATATCTATTCCTCCACATAAGCCATTTTTCACCGCATCTACTTCGCTATTCAAGGTATAAAGATATATATGTCCATTTCGGCTGAGTATAGAAGGGGAAATAAAATGCGTGGCGGGATCCTGGGTTCCCATCACAAAAATAGGGCCCTTCCATTCTTTGGCATTTTCTGAAATATAAACATCCAATTCTCGTTCATAGTGATGGCCATAATTGACCCTATTGAGCAAATATAATTTATCTTCCTTGAAAAAAAGTTCTACATCCGAATTAAATGCTTTGGAATTTTCTAAAGGAGGTACTATGGGATTTTTTTCTGCTTCAAAAATAGAAGGCACTTGATTTAAATCTCCAGCTGCATGATATAGACAAGGATTTTCAAAACAAGTTAACCCCATGGGATAAGGCGTTGTAGCTAACCAATACTGAAAATTATTCCAAACTTGAGGAAGGGCAAGAATACTCGGATGCGTTTGACTTTGTAGTGGATAATTTGCAGGCACAGGAACACTACACCACCGATGTGTAAATCCGCCTATCACCAAATGCTTCCGATGAATTAAATAACGGCAAAGAGAAAAATATCTATATACTATATTTTTTAGTTTTTGCTTTCCCATTAAACGTTTTTAATTGCTTTAAAACCAATCGTCACTTGATAATCGGCATCTTTATGATTCAATATTTGTAAATCCTCTATATCTTCACAAACCACCCCTTTGAGTAAGGCCGTAGCCGCAAATACATTTCCATAGACTTGCACTTCTACATTGCCTTGTCCAAACACTTCTTCCAAGAGCTTTTTTATAGAACGATCGGTAAATCGCCAGTAATCGCCCCATCTATCCATATCATAGCGAGAAATTTGTGTCAAGCCTGCCACCGTACCCAATAAAACCCCTTGAGGCTTCAACACTTGATACGAACCTTCGATCGCTTTTTGTAAATCATATATGAAATTATAGGTTTGTGTACAAATAAAACAATCTATCGAATTTGAAGGCAAGGTTTCTACTTTCGTTAAATCACCAATGATCGTAGCCTGTTTATTTGAATTATCATAATGTAATATTTCACACTTTTCTATATCATGACCCAAAACTTTTGAATAGGTGCTTTCCCCTATTTCAAGGCTCACGCCTCGGATTACATCGGCATGTAGTTTTAAAAACGATTCTATATAATAGCGATCGATAGGGGTTCCGCTATGATATCCAAAATCACGATGTAAAGGTTCTACACTTATTTGATCAAATTGAATTGGACGAGCGAATAAATGTTTTATTTTTCTTATATACCCCATCCCACTATGCTTTGTATCCGAAAATATTTAACTGCATATCAAACCCATTCTCAAAAGCAAATTTTTGATATGTATTATTGTAAAAATTGATTGATTGAATATTATACTTAAATCCAGTTTCTTTTAAAATTGCCAAAAGTTCATTTAACTTTTGGTCTTGACCTGCAAGAGAGTGATATTCTACAAAAATTTTATCAACCTTATGCAATTCTTCTCTACAATCGTTCAAAACCTCAAACTCCGCGCCCTCTATATCCATTTTTAGAAAATCAATTTTTGATTTTTTTTGTAAACAATCTTTTAATCGTATAGAGTCAATGTGTACCGATTTAACGGTTTTAGAAATTGCACCTCCATCTTTGCCATCTGCATTAAAATTAACTCCTTGATTGTCTATCCAAACAGCCTTAGGAATCAGCGTAACATTTTTCAAATGGTTCAATTCTATATTTTTCGATAAAATATTGGCTATTTGCGGATCGGCTTCAAATCCCAAAATTTTAGCCTCCGGAAACAATTGCTTAAAATATAAAATACTAAGACCAATATTTCCTCCACAATCAAAAATCACAGGATTAGGATTAGACGTACTAAATTTGTAAATTTGTTCTACAAAAATTTCTTTATATTGAAAAATAAAAGAATTTGTATCCACAATGGCAATATGAAATCGCCCTGTTTTAATGATTTTACCCTGTTTTATTTTTCTATTTAATAAGAATAATTTAAAATAAGTATAGGATCTATAATTTTTATTATTCACCCATAGTGTTAAACGTCCTATTGTATCTTTATATAAACCCATAGTTTTAATTATTAATGATCTAAACTTTATCTCGTGGAACAGAATGAATGATTCAATGATTTCACAAAATTACAAAGATTTTAGGTAGATACCAATTTTTTAAGTAAACAAGATTCTTTCGCCCTTATTTTTTGATAAAATAGATATCTCTTTACCCTTCTATTCCCAATTTATATCATCGCCCAAAACTTCCAAATGTGCAAATTTTATATTCCCCCTTTTCGATAACTCTATGGATGTGATATAAAGGATAACAGCCGACGCCATCGTTTCAGAACTTCATTAAAAATAAATTTTGAAGTCCATCGTTTTTGTAATTTATAAAAGCGTTCTATCTTTTCTTCCGTAATCTCATCAATGTGAATTGGAATTCGTTTTGCAACATTGGCTATCGCTGTAATATGTCCGTCAACGTCCGTACCTTGAGTGGCATAGCCACAGTTTGTACCTTGTTCAAAACCGATATGTTGAGCATAGGAATTACCTGGATAAAGAGTCAAGATATTTTTCAGAAAAAAAGAAGCATACACACGAATAGCCCAAGAACTGTTTTTCCCCGCAATCTGTTTTTTCAACATTTGAATATAACGATAACTATTATTTTGATTAAACTCTTTTTCTCTTTTTTGACGAATAATTTCAGAGAGTAAATACGTGCCGTCAAAATTAATTTCATTCCAAGCTCTTTTCCACATAGCCCAAGCCAAACATCCACTTCTTTGAATAAAAAACAGTTCAGGTAAATTGGGTATTGTTTCAACTTGTGCATGAATCATACCCACATTCGTATCTTCTTTATAAACTTCCAAGGCATCGTTCAGAAATTCTAAAGTTAATTCAGAACAAACAATATCATCTTCAAAAACAATAATTTTATCAAAAGTGTCAAATATTTTTGAAATTCCAGCGATAAGATTGGGCGCTAGTTTTTTATTTGTTTTATTTTCAATGATTTCAATACTCTTAAAACCTGTAATAGAATGCAACAAAACACGAACTTCTTCTACTTTTTTTCTATCAAATTCATCTTTCCATCCATCTGAAAAAACAAACAAATCAGATTCTTTAGCGAGGATGTTTTTTTTCAAAGCCTCTAGAGTTTGTTTTAAATAATCCAGGCGATTATAGGTAAATAGAAGAATAGGTGCTA
>JAVVPL010000065.1:0-12091 GCA_036655775.1 Bacteroidales bacterium
ACAGGATTCCCTTTTAATCGGGTGGAACCGTTTGAATAAAGCAAAGGTACGGATTTTTTTTTGAAAAACAAATTTTGGAAACTTCTGCACATTTTGGAAAAATTAGCAGCACGCATACTGGACTTAGAAAAAGAGATCACACTAAAAAAGCAGATTTTCCTTTTCCTCTTAGGCGTTTTTGTGACAAAAATTTGGATTCTATATCCAAAGACGACTACGTGAATTAAATAAAACAGCTTTGCTCACAGAATTGTTAATTTCTTATAATCAATTTCTTAAATCGTATACCGTAGTATTTACGTACTACGTTTTTTTGTTTTATGTAAATTTTAAGTAGCTATAAAGCTTGGGAAGCCAAAATTTTTGCAGATTTTTGTTTTATCAATTTACAAAAACTAAAAACTGAAAATTATGCAAACACTAAAAACTTTTTTGTCAAGAATTTATGTATTCTTGCTTGTGATGTTGCTTCCACTTGCACTTCGTGCTCAACTCACGGTGGAGGGTTGGCCACAAAAAGATCTCACAAAATCGAAAGTAGCGCAGGAACTCAACAAAATTGAAAAACAACAAATTGCAAATTTCCGCAATCCGAATGCCACAATCATTCCTTCGCAAGGTAGAAAATTAAAGGATTTTGCCCATAGAGATTTCAATAGCTCTACGCATTTTGTAGAAATGAAAAGTATGGCCGATCATCCTATTTTGAGTAAAAAATACAAAGTTCCCAAAACTTCTTCCAATTTGGGAGTAGATACCTTAAAGGAATTCAATACACTTACAAATGCCACCTGGGGCACAGGCGTTGTGATAGATGAGGGCATTGCCCTAAATTTTACCCAAGACTTTACAATCTCCTTCCTTTATGGAATGCAAGCGTATTATAAAGCAACTACCATTACACTATTGGACGAAAATTTAGATTCTCTCAAAAGTTTTACGGTTTCTACGCCCGATAGCACGCAACAAATAGAAGTTATAGGAGCTTTCTCTAAAAAATATTTCAACAATGACGATAAAATTGAAATTATGATCAAGGTGCATGGCTTTGCTTCTGAATTTTGGGGTCAAGGACCTATTGGTTGTAGAGATACTATTGTGGTAGTGAATGAAGATGGGGAAATAATAAGAAAATATGGAGAAGCCGCAGGCGCCTCTATAGATCAATTTGGAAATACAAAACGTTTGTCGATTTTTAAGGTTTTTTACGATGGACTACAGGATAGTTTGCGCACGGATGTATATGATCCTAAAAAAGCAGATACCGAAACCCCTCTATTTATTTTTTCAAAATATAATGGCGTATTTAATTATAGCGGAGGTCCCGTTTTTGCGCCCCTAAATGTAGGAGGAAAAGATTATTTTATCAGTTCTTTTTATGAAAAATCGTTTGACTCCCTTGAAGATCCCGCCAATGCCATTGTAAGAAAAGACAATAAATTTGTGATTCAAATGTATGATGTGGTCAAGGGTGGACTTGCTAAAGAAATCAAATTACCCCTTATTGGTCAAGCCAATCATGAGTGGAGTATGTCCGATTTAAGTAGTTTTGAAGATATCATGTTTACAACTACGACCTTTAATACCGACAGCTTAATTGAAATTATTTATGGGATGTCTCGTTATTTTAATGATTGTGATTGCAATCGATCCGATCTGTATTTAGTAAATGAAAATGGAGAGATACTCCAAGAAATTATTAAAAGAACAGGGGGAACTGTTAAACTTCAAAATATCCCTGGACAAACTGATGAATATGCCGTATTTATGGGTGGAGAAGGCTCCATTGAATCGATACAAATGATGGAAATGCCTTCCATGAACTTAGGAACCAATTTTCCCGCTTCTTATGAAGGTGATTTTTTATCGCTAAGTTTTGAACGTATAGCCACCGCCAAAGGAAGTAGAGAATATGTGTTTGGCCTAGGAAATGGCGAAACTACAAACGGTACCGTATATGCAGGTATCGTATATTATGATATGCAAGGAAATAAAGTAAAACATCATCGCATTGATGTGGGCCCTAAGGTAGCATTGGTAACGCCTATTATTGAAGCGAGTGTATTAAATCCGTATTTGATTAATTCGGATGATGCGCATGAATATTTATTTTTTGTAAAAGAATATAATGATGCCGATAAAATTGTCAGTTATTTGGGCATTGCTTCTGAAAAAGGAAATATGCTTTACAAATGGTATACAAATCCTAAATATGGCAGTTTTGCAGGCGCTGGCCTTCTTCGTAATAAAGCACAAAACAGACTTTCGTCTTTGTATGTCAACTTTATGAATGCCGAAAGTCCTAACTCCTATTCTGCGGTTGTATTTTATACATTGCCCCTTGCTACACTTCCTATGAACGGGCTAGGCACCGAAGCAAATCCTTTTGTGGTGACCAATCCAGCGCAATTAGATAATGTCAGAAACAACGATACCGCTTACTATGTATTAGGTAATGATATTGAAATGGCAGGGTATACAGGCTATCAAAGCATGGGTTTTCTTCCCCTTTTTAATGAATTAAACAAAGGATTTAAAGGTGTTTTTGATGGGAAAGGCTATACTATTAAAAACCTAACAATGAATAATGAAGAATTATATGTAGGCATATTTAGTTTAGCTACCGATAGTGCGGTGATCCGCAATTTAATTATAAAAAATACGCATTTTAATGCGCCTAAAGCCAACAGTATGGGCACACTGATTGCAACAATACGCGGTGCAGTTTGTGTGGAAAACTGCCATATAGAAGGCAATCTCAACTATACAGGCAAAGGCAAAGTGGGAGGAATTGTATGCGATGCTAGCAATGGCGCATGGATTCATCAATGTAGCTATACAGGAGACATTACAGCGCTCAATGCGAATGCTGCAGGAGGTATTCTCTCTAGTGGATTGACAGGAACTAAAGTAGAGGCTTGTTTTAGCAAAGGCTCTATCATGGCAAAATCGCAAGCTGGGGGTATTATCGGATCCAATCGTTCGGGAATTGTCACAAACTGTTATTCGGCTATGGATGTGACTGGAGGAGATGCAATGGGAGGCTTAATTGGGAGTAATTATGGAGGATGTTTAAAAAATTATGCCAGCGGCAAGGTGAGTTCTTTGCTCCAGTATTATAAATTTGCCAAAGAAGCAGGCGGATTGGCTGGCGAGGTAGCATTGGCAATGACCCCTGGACAAACTAAGTTTAATGTGGCTCTAAATCCAATGGTTACTTCCGAAATTACTTCAGCCCGCGTGGCCAATGGAGGTAAGGCAAACAATGATGGTATAAAACTTCTCGATTCTAATTATGCCTTATCTACTATGAAAATAGGACTTCCAGGACAAGAGGCCCTAGTGCCCGAAACAGACACCAACAACCACTTGGATGGCAACAATGGTAAGAGTAAAATCTTAGCTGAAATGGATCAAGTTTTTTATGAAAGTATCGGATGGAATTTTGGAAAGACCCTCAATGCACCTTGGAAAATGGTAGGTAATTATCCACATTTATGGTTTGAATTTTTGGTAAGAGGACTTGAACTTAGTGAGCAATCACTCACCCTCGACATCGCTGCAACTGCAAAATTAACAGCCACCGTACTCCCTAGTTCGGCTGAAAACAAAAACGTATTATGGGAAAGTTCCGATCCTAGTATTGTAAGCATAGACCAAGAAGGCAATCTCAAAGCTAAAAAAAGAGGCACTTCCATCATTACCGCCACTACTGAAGAGGGCGACTTTGAACAAAAATGCGAAGTACGCGTGGTGCAAGCTATCACCTCTATTGTATTGGATAAACATGAACTTACGTTGAAAGATAAAGAAAGAGCCACTATCACCGCCACTATTTTACCCCAAGATGCCGATAACAAAATTCTAAAATGGATTTCAAACAATCCCGCAGTAGCCACTATTTATGGAGGTATTGTTATTGGTGGGGAAGTTGGATTTGCCACTATTAGCGTGAGTACAGAGGATGGAAAAATTAAAGATAGTTGTATAGTGACTGTGGTGGTTCCTGTGGAAAAAATAATTTTAAATACCACTGAACTTACGTTGAAAGAAACTGAAACTGCTAAATTGACTGCCTCGGTTAGACCTAGTGGCGCTACCAACAAAAAAGTAAGTTGGGAAAGTATCGACCCTAGCATTGCTATCGTTGATTCTAATGGCTTGGTAAGTGGCGTAAAAAAAGGAAATACTAAAGTGATTGTAAAAAGCAAAGAAACGCCTGCTATATCGGCGGTTTGTGAAGTAAGCGTACTTGCTAAATCGTCGATTTCGGCCGATGCAACTAACAATCCCCTTTCGGCCTATATTGCAGGGGGAACGCTCTACCTAAAGAGTAGTCTTGCGATTGAGCATATTCGCATTTGCGATGTATTGGGTCGGAGTCGGTTTGAAAAAACACAAACGGCAAATATGCTAGAAATTCCTATCGACCATCTATCAAAGGGAGTCTATGTAATAAAAACCACCTTCACCAATGGAAGTCGAACTAGTTTAAAAATACAAAAATAATTTCACAAAAAGAGTTCTACTAGGTAAAACCAGCCTGTAGAACTCTTTTTAAATAAAATAAAAATATGAATATGGACGATAAAAAAGTACAGAAACTTAGTATACTCTTAGTGGGTTTTTTAGCAATTGGAATTCTAGCAATTTTAGGAATTATTTTTAAACTATTAACTTTCTAAAACAAATTTATGCTTACTTTTGCATTCTTTTGTGATTCATTATTTCAATTAAATTAATACGTACAATACAAATGATAAAAAGAAAATTAATCTTTGCCATTTTATTTTGTTTTATGGGCAACCTTCTCTTAGGACAGTTGAATACACAAACAAACTTGCCTAAGTATGCCGACAACCAATTGTATGTGAAGTATAAAAACACCTTACACACACAAATAAAATCAGCCCCCAATCGAATGGTGGCCACAAGTCAACTTCCGCAAATGCAAAAAAAAATCAAATTGTTTGGGATTCATCCACAAGCTCTCTCTATGGCTTTGTTTAATGATGCGGATTTAAACACTACTCTTAAAATGGAATTTGATAGTGTTGCTAAAATGGAAACTTTAATACACGCATTGGAACAAGATCCCAATGTGGAATATGTGGAAAAAATTCCCCTTTATCATCTTTTTTCTTTTACCAATGATCCTTACGCTACAAATTTGGGTGGACGTAATCTAAAATGGCATCTGGACGTAATCAATGCCTCGTCAGCGTGGGAGATCCAAAAAGGAAGTCCCAATATCAAAGTAGCTATTGTAGATGGCGCTGTATGGGGCGAACATGAAGATTTATTAATTGCTCCCGAAAATCAATACAATACATTTACTCGAAAAGTGGGCTATTCGGGCCCTCCCAAAGTTGAAATAATAGATCCCGATGAACTTTGTTCTAATATTAAAAATTGTCCTGTATTTAATTGGTCACATGGCACCCATTGCGCCGGGCTTGTAGGGGCTATCAACAACAATAAAACAGGCATTGCCTCTATTGGAAGTGGAGTGACTCTGATGGGGGTGTCGGGCGAGGATCTCTTGGGTTTTATGTTAAGCAATGTTTTTGATGGGGTGGTTTGGGCCGCAGAAAATGGAGCTAAGGTAATTTCTTGTTCGTGGGGAGGAGGAGCCTTGAGTCGCACACATAACAATATTTTGAAAACTTGCTACAACAAAGGAATTATTGTGGTATTTGCTAGTGGAAATTCGGCTTCCTCGGATCTTGGGTATCCTGCAGCTTCGCCTTATGTACTTAGTGTGGGTTCGGTCAATTCCGACAAAGGGCCCAGCTCTTTTAGTAATTATGGGTCTTGGGTAGATGTGGCCTCTCCTGGAGGTTACGAAGTGGATCCACAAGGAAAAGAAACTGAATCTTCAATTGTGAGTATCACTTATGGTAAAAGCCAAAATTATAGACTGGGCGGATATAGTGAACTCAACGATCTACGTTACGATGGCATGGCAGGCACCTCAATGGCCACCCCCTTGGTGGCAGGAGTATGTGGATTGATACTTTCCAAAGATTCTAATTTAAATATGTCGATGATGCGAGGCATACTTATGCAATCGGGACAAAGTCTAAATTATAGCCATAGCAGCAAAAATTTTAATACAGAATCGACGGTAGTGGATGCCAAAGCCGCACTTATGTATTTGAATTTACCTAAATGTTATCCTTCAAATGTTAGAGCTACCGTCAATAAAAAAGATGCCACTATTTTTTGGGCTGCCCCTACTCAAAGATCGGAAGCCCCTGTCCACTATAAATTATATAGAAATAGAGAACTTATAGATGGCTATTTGGTGGATACTGTTTTTGTTGATCCTCAACTGGAAGCGAATGACTATGTTTACGAAATACAAGCCGTTTATTCAGATGGCTCTCAATCGCTCAAACAAGGTGTGGGCCTTAGTATTCTTGCTTTTTACTATAACGTAAAGGTGGAAGTTCAACCCGATGCCCAAGCAGGCATTATTGAACATACAGGCGATTTGCCTAGAAATGAAATGGTCGATATTATTGCCCATCCCAAACAAGGTTATCGTTTTGTGGCATGGAAAACTTTGGAGAATACGGAAATTTCTACCGAACCCATACTTTCTATACTTCTAAAGCAAGATACCAATTTGATAGCGGAATTTAAAAAAGAAGAGGTTTCTATTTCACCCATTGCCGATAAAACAGCTATGTATATCGTGCCTAATCCTGCCCTTGATCAAATTCAAATTTGTGCTTCAGAAAATACATTTGATCTAATTTCTATTTTGAATTTAATGGGTACAGAGGTTTTGAATTTACAAAAAGTAAATACGGATAAAATTGCTATTGATCACTTACCCAAAGGGCTTTATTTTGTAAAGGCAAACAAGGGTTCTAATCGATATGTTGCCAAATTTATTAAAAAATAAAAAGCTTGAAAAAATTCATTTGAGGCAATCTTTTTTGGAAAAATCGGTGAATTAAAGGCAATAGCATAAAGGCAATGAAATTGGATTTCATTGCCTTTATGCTATTTTGTATTTTCTTTTCGCAAAATATCTTGTATAAAATTCAAGGTTTTTTCCTCGGAAGGGATATTTAATTTTTTGCGAATTTGATACATAATCGTTTCTACGGTTCGTGGCGAACGATGGGTGATAGAGGCTATTTCTTTGGTGCTAAAATTGAGAAAAATCAAGGCACAGGTACGCTGTTCACTCGTACTCAATTCAGGACAAAGATGGGTCAAACTAAAGAAAAAATTAGGATGCACTTGTTCAAAATACAATTTAAATTCTTGCCAATTTTGATCGGTATTATGCGTGTTGAGTACGGATTCCATCTCGTTGACAATCTCTTTGGTGGCCTCTTCCATTTTGCATACTTTCAATTTTTTAATCTCATTTTTAAGAATACCCACCATCTCATTGGCTTTAATTAAAAGCAAACTCGTGGAGGTAAGTTCCCGATTTTTGAAATCAATATCTTCGTTTAATTTTTGGGTGGAATGCAAGACTTCTTTTTTGGTATTATCTTCAAGGGTTGAAAGGGTATTGTTCAAATTTTTATTATTGTTTTGTTGCACTTTCAAGCGTTTGAGAATCCAAGCTAATAAAACTATAAAAATAGCCAACAGTACAAACAAAATAATCAAAAGCACGGTTTTATTTCTATTTTGCAATGTGTTGACTAATAAATTTTGAGTTAAAATTTGTTTTTCTAATTTTTCTTGTCTTTGTTCAAAATTGTTGGTTTGAATCATAATCTCCTCCATAGCCTTGGTATTCATTACTGAATCCTTTAAGGTATAGCCTTGCTTTTGATAGGTCCATGCTGTTTTATAATCTTGGAGTTCCATATATACCTCCGACATTTCTATCAAGGTAGAACTCAATAATTTTTTGGCATCTATTTTGTGTGCCAAAGCCATGGCTTGGGTATAATAGGTGAGCGCTTGTTGATATTGCCCTTCTAAAAAATAAATATATCCTACATTTTGAGTGGCTAAGGCATGGAGATAACTCGTTTTATCTTTACATATTTTTAAAATATTGAGAAGGTAATTCCGAGCCAATACTCTTTCATCTAAAGATATATATATATTTGACAAATTGTAATATACAACCAACAAATCTTCTTCATTTCCTTTTTGGGCATACTCTTCGGCTTTTTCCATTTGAGCAATGGCTTCATTATATTTTTTTTGAGCATAAAAAACACCTCCATAATGATTGTAGTATATAAACATAGTGGCACTATCCACTTTAGTTTTAGATGAATTGATAAGCTTCGTGGCTTTATTAATATAGTTGGCAGCTAACTGGGGTTTGTCCATATTAATAAATAATAAACTCAAAAGAGAATAGGCTTGAATACTTTGATTTGTATTTTTGCTGATTGAGATCATATCGAACAAATACCCCACACTTTGATCATATAAACCTAAATTCAAGGCCATTTTAGCCATATCATACAAACATTCTACATTTTTGTTGACCAATTGGGGGCTTTGGTTCAAATGCAAAGAATCCATAAGATGTAGGCAGTGTTTCGACTCAAAAAAAGAAGCGGAGTATTTTCCAATTTTCCGAAGTTCTGCCGATTTTTCCATTGCCCACAAACAAACCTCTTCCATTTTATTTTGTTGGGCACAGAGCATCATCAAACTGTCGTATGCCGCAAGTAAGGAAATATCCGATAATTGATTTTGCTGAATTAAATCTTTATATAGTTTTTCTCTAGCTTTAAACTTTGTGTTTTTATAATTTTCTGTTGTACTTTTGCCTTGTGCCCTTGGAGTAAGATTGCATAAAACTACCAAAAAGATAGCAAATACAAGGGTTTTGATACTAAAGATTTTTTTTACAAACATAAGATAAAATTAGAAACTGTCAAAAAAAAGCATCGCTTAGATATGCTAAGTGATACGCAATATTTTACAATATTAAGCATAATTGACGATAAACACAAACAAAATTACAGGATTTTCAAATGGTAGATTCTGTAAATTCTAATAGTAATACATATTTGTCCTTCATCCTTTTTTATCGTACCTTTGCAAACTCATTTTAATTCAATTTTTTATGATTATCGTTTCTGACCTCGAAATTCAATTTGGCAAAAAGAGTCTTTTTCAAGATGTGAATTTAAAATTTATGCCTGGCAATTGTTATGGAATTATTGGTGCCAATGGCGCTGGCAAATCGACCCTATTACGTATTCTTAGTGGCGATTTAGACCCTTCTCGTGGCACTGTGCTATTTGGCCCTGGCGAACGGCTTTCGGTTTTACAACAAGACCATTTTGCCTTCAATGAATATAGTGTTATTGAAACCGTAATGCACGGACACGAAGAATTGTGGAAAGTGATGCAGGAAAAAGATACCATCTATGCAAAAGAAGATTTTACCGAAGCAGATGGCAATCGGGCCGCTGAATTGGAAGAGATGTTTGCCAATATGGATGGATGGAATGCCGAAAGTGATGCAGCAGCTTTACTTAGTGGCTTGGGCATTTCAGAAGATAGACATCATAGCTTTATGAAAGATATGAGTGGAAAAGAAAAAGTAAGAGTACTGTTGGCTCAAGCACTGTTTGGAAAACCCGACAATTTGCTTTTGGATGAACCCACCAATAACTTGGACCTGGAAACCATTATGTGGTTGGAAAACTATTTGGCCAATTGTGAAAACACAGTTTTGGTAGTTTCGCACGATAGACACTTCTTGGATTCGGTATGTACGCACACTGTAGATATCGACTTTGGAAAAGCCAAACAATTTGCAGGCAATTATAGCTATTGGTATGAATCAAGCCAATTGGCCTTACGTCAAGCTCAAAATAAAAACAAAAAAGCAGAGGAAAAGAAAAAAGAGTTATTGGAATTTATTGCTCGTTTTAGTGCGAATGCGTCTAAATCTAAACAAACTACTTCTCGCAAAAAAATGATTGAAAAACTGGATATAGAAGAAATTTTACCTTCTACGCGTCGATATCCAGGCATTATTTTTACACCCGAACGCGAAGTGGGTAACAAAATTTTGGATGTTCACAATTTAAGCCAAAGTGTAGAAGACAAATATCTTTTCAAAGATGTGGAATTTTCGCTCAACAAAGAGGATAAGGTGGCTTTTCTTTCGCGTGACCCTAGAGCGATGACCTCTCTTTTTGAAATTATTACGGAAAACGAACATCCCCAAACAGGTGAATATAGCTGGGGGGTAACCATCAGTAGTTCGTATCTACCTTTGGACAATAGTGCTTTTTTTCAAACGGATATGACTTTGATTGATTGGCTCGCCCAATATTCAAGCGATACTACGGAAACTTTTTTACGCGGTTTTTTAGGCAAAATGTTGTTTTCGGGAGAGGATGTATACAAACGTGTCAAAGTACTCTCAGGAGGTGAAAAAATGCGTTGTATGATTGCTCGAATGATGATGAGTACATCCAATGTTTTAATTTTAGATTCCCCCGTCAACCATTTGGATTTGGAATCTATTCAAGCGTTCAATAATACATTAATAGGATTTAAAGGCGTGGTTTTATTACATTCGCACGATCACGAATTTATTCAAACCATTTGTAATCGAATTATTGAACTAACTCCCAAAGGGACAATTGATAAATGTATGGATTTTGATGATTATATTAGCCATGAAGGCATCAAAGAACAATTAGACGGAATGTATAAATAAAAGCTATAGATAGAATTGTTTATCAAATTAAAAAACAATGCTTTATAATTTATTTTATTTTATTTTTAGATTAAAAAAACAAATTAGCATTTTTATTCTATTATTGTGCGTTTTATCTATCTCTACTTTAAGTAATGCTCAAGGACGTATCAACCCTGCCTTAACTAAAATTGTCAATTTACAAGTACCTCCTCTGATTAGTCAAGAAAGAAGCACTTCTGCCTCGTATGTGGTCATGCACTTTTTTGATCCTTTTCCTTTTACGGATAGAAATTTATTACAGACATCTTTGGTGGAGCAGGCTATTGCCATTTATGTAAGTGCACTTTCGGAAGTCTCTGAAAAAAAAGGACAAGAGTCTTTGCAATCGGTACTAAAAAAGGCGAGCGCCGACAGTGTGATGCTACACAAATTTATCTATTCTTTGGAACAAATATTCAAAAGTAATAATGAAATAGAATTTGGCAATGCCTATATGGAAACTGTTTTGGACTTCGGCATACATGCACCTCATTTTTCTGGGATTGAAAAAAAACGTATGAGCGAAACGCTAGCAAAAGTACAAAAAAACAAAGTGGGTAGCCTTGCTCCCAATTTGGAATTTGTCAATATAAAGGGAGAGAATCTCAATTTATATGCACTGAAAAGTCCTTATATTCTTTTGATATTTACCAATCCTGGATGTTCAGCTTGTGGCGATTTGCGTAGTGCTTTGCAAGCGAATACAAAATTGCAAGAAATGGTTAGCACGCAACAATTGTGCATTGTAAATGTGTATTTGGGCGAAGACTTGACTCAATGGCAAAACTACGCCAAAGAATACCCTTTGCAATGGCTCTATTTACGTGATAAAAACCAAGCGGTATATACAAAAGATATCTATTATGTTCCCGCTATTCCAAGTGCCTATTTGTTGGATAAAGACAAAAAGATAATTCTCAAAGATGCGGCCTATCCATTAATTGAACAAACACTGCTAAAATTACAGTAAATACAGCTACACTGTTTTAGAGATTTTTTGAAAAATGCTAATTTTAGAGAACTGAAAAATAAAAAAGGGAGAGTATATACTCTCCCTTTTTGTGGAACTAAAACCAAAACCAAAACTATACTTATTTTACCACAATTTTATCCGTGCTTATCTTTCCATTATGGTAAGCTTTGATAAAATAAACTCCAGATTGTAAATTTGTCATATCGATTTTAGAACTTCCGTTTGCAGTTTGAACTAAAGCTCCCATACTATTGTATATTTCAAGTGAGCTATACTCTCCATCTATATATAATACGTCTTTGACAGGATTTGGATAGAAATTCAATTTTGAAACTGAAGCCTGAGCCTCTATATCTGTTGTTTTTGCGGTAAATTCGGTAGTAACTAATTTCGTTTCGCCCGATTTATACAAGGCT
>JAVVPL010000066.1:0-11968 GCA_036655775.1 Bacteroidales bacterium
GGCACCTCCTTTGAATTAACCGATCTACTCACCAAAGAAGTGCACACTCGAGCCAACTCTGATGAATTGACAGGTGAATTTTTGGTAAGCTTGCCTAGTAAACAAAGCTTTGCTTTAAATGTAGAAAAAGATGGATATTTGTTTTATTCTGAATATATTCATTTGGAAGATACTGCATCCTCCCTCCCTATATACAAAGAAATAGCGCTTTCGCCTATTGCCAAAGGTGAAAATATAGTCTTGCGCAATTTGTTTTTCGCTTTAAATAGTGCGGAATTGCAAACCGAGTCATTTGTAGAATTGGATAAATTATGGATATTCCTACAAAAAAACTGGGAAATAAGAATTGAAATTAGTGGACATACCGACAATCAAGGCAGCACCACTTACAATCAAACGCTTTCAGAAAATAGAGCTTTGGCTGTAAAAAAATACTTGGAAACCAAAGGTATTCCCGCCTCTCGTTTAACGGCTGTAGGCTATGGATTTAGCAAACCGCTAGACACCAACGACACCCCAGAGGGACGAGCCCAAAATCGAAGAACTGAAATAAAAATATTATAAAATGAATAAATCCTTTGATCCAAATGCGGCTTGTGTCCCCAATAATCAATATTTTGGATTTCCTTATACTCCTCAAGAAGCCTCACTTTTGTTGCTCGCTGTGCCATGGGAAGTGACTACGTCTTATCAAGAAGGAACCGCCAAAGGGCCCCAAGCCATTTTGGAGGCATCCTACCAATTAGATTTTTATGATGCAGATATTCCACAGGCATGGAATTTAGGGATAGGGACCTTTCCGTCAGGCACTAGTGATGGAGTAGCTTTAAGTAGTATGAATTTACGTCCATTGGCAAAAAAAATCATTCATTGGACAGAGGAAAACAAAGAAGACGAAAATTTAGCCGAAGATTTAGCTCTCGTCAATCAAGCCTCTGAAATGCTAAATGATTGGGTATACGAACAGGCACAAGAAGTTTTGCAAAAAGGGAAAAAAATGGGAATTGTGGGAGGCGATCATAGCGTACCTTTGGGCTATTTGAAAGCTTTAGCCGAAAAATATACAAATTTTGGGATTCTGCACATTGATGCACATGCCGATTTACGCAAAGCATACGAAGGATTTACCTATTCGCATGCCTCTATCATGTATAATGCTTTACAAATTCCTTCTTTGAGTTCTTTAGTACAAATAGGACTACGCGATATATGTGAAGAAGAAATCAATAGGGCCTCTGCCGACAAACGAATATGGCAATTTTCAGATGCAAATATGCAAGCAAATACATTTAGAGGGATCACTTGGGAAAAACAATGTGCTTCTATGCTAGCCCAATTACCTCAAAAAGTATATATTAGTTTTGATATTGATGGATTAGATCCATCCCTTTGTCCACATACAGGCACCCCGGTTCCTGGAGGCTTAAGTTATGGACAAGTTGTTTTTTTATTGAAAGATCTCTGGCGTTCAGGTCGTGAAATTATCGGTTTTGACTTATGTGAAGTAGCTCCTGCGTCAAACGAAGTAAATACGTGGGATGGCAATGTGGGTGCTCGCATTTTATACCTCTTAGGCTGCATTACCTTAGCTTCCAAGGATAAATAAAATCTTCTAAAATTGTAGTATTTCAATCTTTTTTTGTACCTTTGTATTCATATACACTCTTTTTTCCTTTAGGGACCGACTGGTTTTGACAGCGAGAAAGTGGGGTGGTAAGCACGCCGAGCGTTGCAATTTTTAGCTCGTAAATCACAAAGTGCATGCCCATTAAACGGCAACAACAATTCTTACGCTCTCGCAGCCTAGTATTAGATACTACGCATGAGATGCTTCACGGAAAGCCTTGATTGACGGCTCGTCCGACCCGAAGTATAAAACCCCAAAGTCAATATCGAAAGAAGAAGTGCTTTGAGCTTCTTTTAGAATTTAGAAGATAAGGTGTGGTCTTGGATTGTCTTTTGCCGGTTTCACACTCTAAAATTAAAGAAAGACTAAGCGCGTAGAAAGCTATTTTGCTGCTTGTTTGGACGGCGGTTCGAATCCGCCCGGTTCCACATTCATAAAAAAAGCTCCTTTTCTTTTAGAAAAGGAGCTTTTTTTATGGTTTGGAGATTTTAGTGATGATTACAAACATGTCCCTCTTCATGTCCAGCACAATGTACATCAGTTTCGGTAATTTTTCCTGCTAAGAAGTTTTTGACTACTTCTTCCACATTGCCTGAACATCCACCATACACCTTGATACCACTATTGGCTAAAACATTTACAGCCCCCATACCCATGCTACCGGCAAGCATAATACTAACCCCTTTAGAAGCTAAAATAGGGGCTATATTACTTTTGCAGCCACAACCTTCAGGAGAAGGCATGTTTTCTTTAGTTGCAATTGTGTGATCGTCATTAATAGTGAATATAGTGTAATATTCACAATGTCCAAAATGGTCATCGACCTTAGATTCTCTAGTTGGAAGTGCAATTTTCATAATATTTTATTTTTATTTTTTTATCATTTTGGTTGCAAAGTAGCCTATTCCCGTCATTCCTATACATACTGCCACACTGCCTACGGCATAAAGTGCGGCCAAACCGTAAGCTCCTCGATTAATTAGCAACAAACTGTCATTAGTAAAAGCCGAAAAAGTGGTAAAACCACCACAAAAACCAATCACAAACAAAAAACGAATATAATGTTGTTGATTATTTCCTAGCATTCCTAAGGCAATTCCTATAAGTAAACTCCCAATAAAATTAACTACAAAAGTTCCTAAAGGAAATCCTACATTTTGCCAACAACCATCTACTAAACTTTGTGCATAATACCGTAAGAGTGAGCCTATCCCCCCTCCTAAAAAAACTAATAGTGCATTTTTGAACATCGGATTAAAATTTAATGTACAAAGATACAAAATCTTGAACTGATTTAAAACTATATTCTAGAATATTTAACTTCTCCCCCCAATTTCAGTTTAATCCTAGCGGCTTTAGTTTTGATTTTAGCAGTTTCGGTAATTTCTTTGCATAAAAAAAAATGTAAAGCACTACTTTTATAGCCAATTTACAATTCTATTTTAAATTAAAACACAATGAAATTTATTTTATACTTCGGTCTATTGGCAATGTGTGTCGCATGCCAATCGTCTGATAACAAAGAAAGAGAGCAATCTAAAATTATTAAAATTGAAGAAGTTCAACTCAATAAAAGGGCTTCTGTAAAGGAATTTCCGTTTATAGCTCAACCTTTTAGAACTTCTCAATTATCATTTCGAGTCAGTGGCCCCCTTAGGCATTTGGATGTATATGCAGGTAATTATTATCATCAAGGAAGTTGTATCGCTGAAATTGATCCTCGGGATTTTAAAATTCGCAAACAAAGTGCGCAAGCTCTGTATCAACAAGCGCAAGCAGAGTTTGAACGAATTGAAATTTTATATACAAAACAGGCAATTTCGGCAAGTACATACGAAAAAGCAAAAAGGGAGTACACCTCTGCCAAGATGGCTTTAGAAAATGCAAGCAACGAATTGAACGACACTAAATTAAAAGCACCTTTTAATGGATATATCGGAGCCGTATATATAGAAAATTACCAAGAGGTAAAGGCTAGTCAAGCCGTAGTTTCTCTAGTGGATGTCGATCAATTAAAATTAGAAATTTACGTAACTCAAGAAGTGGCTTTCCGTGCACAAGAACTTAAAACGCTGAGTTTGTGTTTTGATGCACAAACTCATAAAATGTATACTGCCAAAATTATAGAAATATCAAAAAGTACAACGCAAAATAATCTATCGTATTTACTCACCGCTGTGCTACCCAATAAGGATGGCAAACTTTTGGCAGGCATGTCGGGAAAAGTTTTTTTTGACCTTTCTTCCGATTCTCCACAAAACCAATTAATGATTAGGCAAAGTGCCGTATGTCATCGACCTTCTGAAGGGGATTATGTATGGGTAGTCAATCCCAACACAAAAAAAATACAAAAAAAAGCGGTCAAAATAGGTGATTTAGAAGAAAATGGACAAGTAATCGTAAAAGAAGGTTTACAAAAAGGCGATCTTCTAGCAGTGAGTGGACTTCGTTTTCTCTCAGAAGGAATGAAAGTAAAACTTGTACGCAAATAAACAATACAATGAAAGTGGTAAAATATTTTTTAAAGAATAAATCGGTAACGATTTTACTTTTACTGTTTATATTTATAGGTGGTATTTTTGCTTATGTCAAGATGGGAAAATTAGAAGATGCTCCTTTTACCATCAAACAAGCCTTAGTATTAACATCTTATCCTGGAGCTTCCCCTTCCGAGGTACAGGCCCAAGTTACGGATGTACTTGAAGAGGCTATTCAATCTTTAGGCGAAGTTTATTTTTTAAAAACAGAAAATAGAGCAGGTATTTCCAAAATCACCGTTTATCTAAAAAAAGAAATTCGTGCGGATGAAATGCAACAAATTTGGGATAAGTTGAGACGTAAAGTCAATGATGCACAATCTAAACTTCCCAAAGGAGCGGGTCCTTCGGTCGTCAATGATGATTTTGGAGATGTTTTAGGGGTGTTTTATGGTTTAACTGGGGATACCTATACCTATAGAGAATTAGAAGCACAGGCCAAAGTGATAAAAAATGATCTTTTGAAAATCAAAGATGTATCTAAAGTTGAAATTTATGGGATTCAAACACCTACCATTGAGGTTTTGGTCAATCCATCGGTATTGTCGATACGTGGAATTACTACGCAAGATATAGCACAAGCATTTGAAAGTCAAAACAAAGTAGTAGATGCAGGGGCTATTGAAACGGAGGAAAATAGATTGCGTATCGAATCTACAGGCAATTTTTATTCTTTAGACGATATTCGTAATCTCACTTTGATTTCAAAAACAGGCGAACATTTTAGACTCGCCGATATTGCGCAAATTAAAGAAAGCTATCAAACGCCTACGCAAAGCATGATGCGTATAAATGGGAAAGCGGCTTTAGGAATTGCTATTTCTACGGTTCCTACAGGAAATGTAGTAGATATGGCAGAATTAGTAAAAGAACGCATGGATTTTTTCGCCCAAACTATGCCCGAAGGTTTTAGCATAGAAACAATCTATGATCAAGGACATGAATCAGCCATAGCCAATGAAGGGTTCATTCTCAATTTGATTATTTCGGTGATCACAGTAGTGGCCATTTTATTGTTTTTTATAGGATTGAAAAATGGTATTTTGGTAGGTAGTGGTTTAATTTTCGCTATTTTTGCGACACTCTTAGTCATGCTTTCTTCTGGAATTGCCTTACAACGAATGTCGCTGGCCGCTATTATTATAGCTATGGGGATGTTGGTTGATAATGCCATCGTGGTATCCGATTCGGTACTGGTAAATATGCAAAAAGGAATGCGCAAACGGGTAGCTATTTTACGTGCATGTTCTTCTACGGCTTTGCCTCTTTTATCCGCAACCGTGATAGCAATTCTTACATTTATGCCCATTTACTACTCGCCTCATATTACGGGCGAATTACTCTCGTCTTTAGTGATTGTAATCGGGGTCTCCTTGCTTTTTAGTTGGGTATTTGCACTTACTCAAACCCCTTTTTTCATGCAAGAATTTGTTCGTCGTCCACGTCCCAACGAATTGAAAACCGTGCTTTTCGGAGGGAAAATTTATGATAAATTTCGGGCCTCTTTACGTTTTGTTATTCGACACAAATATATAGCTGTAAGTTCTGTCGTTGGTATGCTGTGTCTATCGGCTTGGAGTTTTGTATCTATTCCTAAAGTGTTTGTACCCTCGCTCGATAAAGCCTATTTTACAATTGATATGTGGCTTCCTGAAGGCGAACGAATCGAAAAAACGGATCAAATGGCCAATGCAATAGCGGACTATATTCAAACCTACAAGGAAACTGAAATGGTATCGACCTATATAGGACGAACACCCCCTCGCTACTATTTATCCAATGTGGCTTTTGGCCCCCAATCTAATTATGCGCAAATTTTGGTTAAATGCAACTCGTCTAAACAATCACGTAAACTACATGCGTTATTGCAAGACTCCTTATTTGTCAAATATCCAGAGCCTCTTTTGAAAGTAAACAAATTTGAACTTAGTCCACTTACCGAAGCTCTTATAGAGGCTAGGTTTTTAGGGCCCGATCCTGCCGTATTGGATTCGTTGACCTCTTTAGCCATAGAAATTATGCGCAAAAATCACAAAGTGGCCGATGCCCGTAACGAATGGGGAAATATGACTCAAATCATTCGACCTATTTACGATCCCATTAAAGCAGGCGCTTTAGGAATTAGCAAATCAAACTTAATGGAATCTGTCAAATCTATACAAGATGGACTTCCTGTGGGTATTTATAGAGATAATGAAAAAAAAGTAGCCGTAGTTCTTAAATCGGATACGAAAATCACCGATTTAAATAGTTTAGGTAATTTTTCGGTATGGAATGGGGTGCAATCCGCTCCTTTATCCCAACTAAGCAAGGGAATTGAAATTACGTGGGAATATCCACAAATACGCACCTATAATCGACAAATTTCAATGGCAGCAATGTGTGGGGTTAAATCGGGCTATACCATGGCCGAAGTACATAAAGAAATTCGCCAAGAAATAGAAAACATTGCACTACCTACGGGTTATAGTTTTTTTTGGGATTCACAATATAAAGATCAAAATGAAGGCCTACAAGCCTTGATCAAATTTTTTCCCTTAGCCTTTCTGATACTAATTGTAATCTTAGTGGCTTTATTTGGCAATTTCAAAGAACCTTTGATCATTCTTTGTATTTTACCTTTGTCCTTGATTGGCGTGGCCATCGGATTATACTTGACGGGCTTTGATTTTGGATTTTTCTGTATTGCGGGTTGGCTGGGTTTATTGGGAATGATTATCAAAAATGTAATTGTCTTAATTGATGAAATCAATGTGCAGCATAGAAGTGGCATTGCACTCTATACATCTATTATTGAAGCCACGGTATCTAGAACCCGACCTGTGCTCATGGCCGCTACTACCACTATTTTTGGCATGATTCCACTTTTATTTGATGTAGCTTTTGGCGGAATGGCCGCTACAATTATTTTTGGATTGAGTTTTGCCACTTTATTGACTTTATTTATCACTCCTGTGCTCTATACGATGTTTTACAATGTAAAAGAAAATAAATCATGTTAAAGAAAATTGTATTGATAGGATTTTGGTTGTTTTGCAGCGCTCTAAGCTTAATGGCTCAACAAAGTCTACTTCTCGATAAATATAGGGCCTTAGCTTTGGCCTATAGCCATGACTTAAAAAGTGCCGAAAAAAATCTGTCGGTCAGTATTGAATTAGAAAAGATGGCAAAGGCAGAACGAAAGCCCAAACTTTCGGGCGATATAGATGCACAATATATAGGCAATCCTATGTCTCTAAATGTAAAAAATCCAAGCATAGAAGCGCCACTTAGTTTTCAAGGCACTCATTTTCAATACGGTGCCTCACTTTCTTTGTTGCAACCTATTTATACAGGCGGACGTATTTTGGAAAATATTAAACTAGCAAAAAATCAACAAAATTTGGCTACAAATCAAATGGATTTACTCCGTTCTTCCATTTGTTTTCAAACCGATATTCAATATTGGAACACGGTGACACGCTATCAAATGGTAAAAATTGCCAGTGATTTTCGGAATTCCATTGCTGAATTGGTACTGATTATCAAAGAGCGTGTGGAGGTAGGTTTAGTCGATCCGCAGGATTTATTAATGGCCGAAGTAAAATTAAATGAGGCCGAATATGCTTTGCTACAAACTCAAAACGCATTTGAGACGGGACGTATGGCTTTAAATGCAATGATAGGCATCGAACTTCAAAATCCTACTGAAATAGATAGCATACTGCCCTTGGTAGCAGTACAAGATTCCTTATGGCAGCTATCAGGCGAAAATCGTTCCGAATTAAAAATAGCCGAAAGCGCAATCAAAATTGCAGAAAATACATTTAAATTAAAGGATGCTCAATATAAACCACAATTTTATGCAGGTGCCGAAGGTAGTTATGCCTCTCCAGGCTATGATTTCACCTCCGATTTAGATCCTAATTATGGCGTATACGTCAAATTGTCTGTACCTATTTTTGAATGGGGTAAACGTAGAAGTCAAAAACGAGCCTCTTCTTTACAAATTGGTATTGCCCAAGATGGTTTAAATAAAACCAAAGATCAGGTGCAATTGGATCTACAAAATGCGCGCATTGCATTAAAACAAGCCCTACAAAGAGTGGATTTGGCCAATTCATCTTTAGAAAAAGCCTCCGAAAATGAAAATAAAGCCCTAGAAAGATATAATGAAGGCTCCATTTCAATTTTAGAAGTACTCGATGCCCAAACTTATCGACAAAGTTCACAAATTAATTATACGCAAGCCAAAGGTGCAGCACAAAGTTATTATGCCGATCTATTAAAAGCGCTCAATTTATATAAATAATCATTAAAAATTTGTAACTTCGCTCCGTTTTTATAGTATACACATGCAAACAAAACTCAATCATTTCGTATCTGCGCTCTTATTTTCAGGTTTCGGTGTTTTTTCATATCTCCTACTGGTAAAATACACGCAATTAGCCAGCAAAACGGGCTATTTAGATGCTATCCAAACCCTATTGTTTTTTGTATTTGCATTTAATATTATGGGCTTTTCCACCATACAATTAAGTACATGGATGAATAAACAATATGTACTGTACATCAAAAAACGTTGGAAAATAGTTTTTATCTATGGCTTGTCAGCCCTACTCCTTTTATTGATGAACTACGGCTTGGTAATCGTAGCCAAAATATTGATTGGGGCCAACCATCCTTTTTCATTTCCAAATGGCGGTTTACGTATTTTAATCGTAGTATGGTTGGTCGAATTGGTCATTATGAGTTTACTTATTGCTAATCAATCCATGCAAAATGCGCTTAGATTGCAACAACAAGCCTCCAACTTGCAAAGTGAAAATAATATAGCACGCTATACCGCTTTACAAAATCAACTCAATCCACATTTTTTATTCAATAGTTTAAATACCTTGATTGCCGAAATTGAATACGATCCTCAAAATGCCATTGTCTTTACCCAACACCTTTCCAATGTCTATCGATATGTTTTGCAATGTCAAAACAAACCTTTGGTCTCTTTGGGCGAAGAATTGGAATTTATGAAAGCCTATTTATTTTTACATGAAGTACGTTTGGGCAAATGTATACGATGTCAAAAACAAATTCCCAGCGATTATATGGAGAGCATGCTTCCCCCTTTAACGCTTCAACTCCTAATTGAAAACGTGATTAAACACAATATTATCAACGCAAATAATATTATGTATATATCTATATCTATTGAAGATACGAATTTAATTGTCAGTAATTCTGTCAGTAAAAAAAAGGAAAATCCCACCTCTGGAGTCGGCTTGAAAAATCTCTCCAATCGCTGTAAATTGATATTAAATAGAGATCTTTTAATTATATGTACGTCCGATTTATTTACCGTAAAAATCCCCCTATTATATGACTAAATTTCACGTTGTAATTATAGAAGATGAAATTCCTGCAGCTCGTCTATTACATTCCATGATAGTTCGTCTACGTCCTCAATGGGAATTAACTGTTTTACAAGCCAGTGTAGAAGAAGCGGTAGCTTGGTTTCACACACATACACATCCAGATCTATTATTTTTAGATATTCAATTGTCGGATGGAAATGCCTTTGATTTTCTTTCTCAAGCCAAACCCACATCTATCATCATTTTCACAACTGCTTACGACGAATATGCCATTAGAGCTTTTGGCGTAAACAGTATTGACTATATTTTAAAACCCGTAGATGAACAACGTTTATTAGAAGCCATTGTTAAATATGAGCATCTCACCAAGCAAACTCAAAAATTTCCAGAAGAAATATTTCATCATGTACTAGAAAGTTTACAAAATAAAGAAAAACAATTTCGTACGCGTTTTTTAATCGCAGGAGTCGATACGTTTTGGACATTGCAAGTCAGTGATATCGCTTATTTTTATTCTGAAAACAAAATTACTTTTGCCGTCACCCATACCGCAGCAGAACATATCGTAGAATTACCCTTAGATAAACTTAGCGAGCAACTCAATCCCGACCAATTTTTTAGGGCCAATCGGCAAATGTTGCTAAGTATTCAATCTATTAAGCATATAGAACCTTATTTTAGTGGAAAAATACTAGTTTCTCTCAAACCTACCTACAAGGATAAAATTACCATTAGTAAAGAAAAAAACACCTTATTTAAGAACTGGCTTAATTTCTAATTGGCAATTCCATAAAAAAATCCTACCTTTGCACCCTTATTTGAACCTATATGCCTTATACTTATCTTACAGACGCGCTTACACATCCTATTTTTCCTTTGGTACGTCAAATTGCCGACACGCAAGGGGTGGATGCGTATGTGATTGGCGGTTTTGTTCGAGATTATCTTTTACATCGCAAAAAAGAAGAACAAGATATTGATATTGTTGTAATTGGCAATGGATTGGCTTTATCGCAAGAAGTAGATCAACAAATATGTGAAAATGACAACTTGAGTATTTTTAAAAATTTTGGCACGGCAATGTTGCACTATGAGGGTTGTGAAATCGAATTTGTAGGTGCACGAAAGGAATCTTATCAAGAAAATTCGCGTAAACCAGCCGTAGAAAATGGCACTTTAGAAGAGGATCAAAACCGCAGAGACTTCACTATCAATGCAATGGCAATTTGTTTGAATCAAGTTCGCTATGGCGAACTTTTAGATCCGTTTCATGGTATGGACGATTTAGCCGCTTGTATTTTGCGAACACCTCTCGATCCTGATCTTACATTTTCAGATGATCCACTCCGTATGTTACGTGCCATTCGTTTTGCCTCTCAACTTTATTTTGATATTGAAAACGAAAGTTTTGAAGCCATTCAACGCAATGTACCTCGTCTTCATATTCTCTCTCAAGAACGTATAGCTGAAGAATTCAATAAAATTATTCTCTCGCCTCGTCCTTCTTATGGCTTTAAATTATTGGATGTTTCGGGTATACTCAAAGAATTATTTCCCGAACTCGTAAAACTCAAAGGCATAGAAGTCAAAAATGGCAAAGCTCATAAAGATAACTTTGAACATACACTTGAAGTATTAGATAATATTTCATTGGTTTCAAATGATCTATGGATTCGATGGGCCGCCTTATTACATGATATTGCCAAACCTCAAACCAAGCGTTTTGATTCTAGTCAAGGTTGGACATTTCATGGGCACGAAAGTATGGGGGCCAAAATGGTAGAACCTATTTTTAAGCGTTTTAAACTTCCTCAAAACGAAAAAATGCGTTTTGTACAAAAAATGGTTTTTCTACATTTACGTCCCATTATTTTGGCCGAAGAAATTGTAAGTGATTCAGCCGTAAGACGTTTACTTTTTGAAGCAGGCGAAGATATCGAGCCTTTAATGCAATTGTGCCGTGCGGATATCACTTCCAAAAATCGAGAAAAAGTAAAAAAATATCAAGGCAATTTTACCCTTGTGGAACAAAAACTCAAAGATATTGAAGCCAAAGACCATGTACGGAACTTCCAACCACCCGTGAGTGGCGAAGATATCATGGCCTATTTTAATCTAGGTCCTTGCCATGAAATTGGAATTATCAAAACAGCTATTAAAGAGGCTATTTTGGATGGGATTATTCCTAATGAACGTACCGAAGCCTTACAAATTATGTTGCAAGAAGCCCAAAAATTGAATTTTAAACTTGTGAAACCCTTATAACCTAAATGGCAACAAGTACAGCTTCCAAAAAATTAATTGTAATTGAAGGTCCCACTGGCGTGGGAAAAACCGCCTATTCTATTGAGTTAGCTCAAAAACTCCAAACAGAAATTCTTTCAGCCGATTCTCGTCAATTTTACAAAGAATTAAATATAGGCGTTGCACGCCCTTCTTTAGAAGAACTTTCT
>JAVVPL010000067.1:0-11848 GCA_036655775.1 Bacteroidales bacterium
CAAAACTGACTACCGATACATATCGTAAAAATGATACTTGTAAAAAAATGATAAAAAAAGTAGCCATTGAAAATAGTGCTAAAACTAAAGTAACTATATATCCAAATCCTGCGAATGAACAAATTCATATTGAAAGTTCTATTCCCATTGAAAAGCTTACAATATGTAATCTTAGTGGACAAATGCTAGTAGATCGCGTTCCCGACAATGCGAATACTTGTACAATATTTATTTCTGCATTTGCCAAAGGTACTTACATTGTAAATTTATATACCCACCTAGGCGTTGAAAAAAGGAAAATAACAGTTTTTAAATAAAATATAGTATTGACAGATGATCAAAATAATAAGTTTAATTGCGTGTTTGTGGGGTGGAACCTATACCTTAGCTCAAGCAGGCAATATGCAAACAAGGTCCAATCAAATAGAAGCCACTCCTTTTGCTCCTAAAGGTTCCCATTGGAATTATTGGTTTGCAGAGGCAAGCTCGTATGGCTATATTCGCTATGAAGTAGTTGCAGATACCAATGTCAAAGCCGCTATTTATGAATTTCCTAATGATACCATTGCGGTCAAAGCCTCTTTGATAAGAAAAATAAAATATTCAAGTTTTAATCGAGAAGGAGTTGACGATGGTGGTTTTATTGCTTGTAGGCAAGGAAATAAAGCCTATTTAATGGAAAATCGAAAAAAACAGTGGTTTAAATGGATAGATATGGATGCACTTCCTGGTGATAAATGGTTGATGATAGAAACCAATACTAGTTCGCAAGGGGTCATTGATTATGTGGAAGTTTCGTATAGAGACACCCTCAATATGGAAGGACAAAAAATTCCTGTAATTAGAATGTTTCCTTCTTGTACGAGTCGATTTCATAGTACGAATGATTTTACATCACGCATACGGATGTTAGGGTATTATAATATAGACTATCTTTCTATCAATAATTATCCAGAAGCTTATGCAAATGGAATGATTAATTATCCTCTGCAAGATGCCATGTATATGGGTTTATTATGTGCGCAAAATGGCGATAAGAATTTGAACACTTCTTTTTTAAAAATGTATGTTAGTGAAAATAATCCATGGATGTATGCAAAAGGAATTGTTGAATGTGATAGTTTGCAAGCGCCTATATGGATCAAAGACACGCAAAATACAGTGAAAAAAGTACCAAAGTGTAAGTTAGGGATGGGCGAAGAGGTGTTTACGGTGAGCGAAAAATTGTTCCCTTTATACGAAAAAAGAGAAGCGGATTATCAGCGAATTTTACTAAAATCAAAAATTTCAGAAGATAAAGGAGAACTCTTGACAGTGCCCGTGGTGGTGCATATTGTGTACAATCCAGCCACCCCGAATGAAAAAATTTCAGAAGCGCAGGTTCAAACCTTTTTAGAAGAAATTAATGCGGCCTATACTAGCACACAAAAAGATCAAGTAAGAACTGAATTTAAAGATGTGGTAGGCAATCCAAATATTAAATTTGTATTAGCCACTAAAAACCCACAAGGAGAAGCAAGTACAGGAATTGTATATCATACCACTACCCAAGATTATTTTCAATTAGCGGGTAGCGAAATTACGCAAAAATATAATTTTAAATTTGATAGCACGGGAAGATCGTATAATTGGGATAATCAAAAATATATCAATATTTATGTGGTCGATTTAGGAGGTATGGATACGCTTACAGATATTGGGGGATTTGTTACAGAGCCTTTGGTAAGTACCCCTGAACAAAATGAAGAAATGATCCAGTGGTTATCGAATGGAAAGTATACTTTGTGGGAAAATTGGATTAAAGGAAAAGAAGCTCAACAAATAGACGGCTTAACGGTAGATACGTGGTATACTTTTGGCGGAGCCAATGCGAGTAATCCCGATGCTACCATCAAAACTGCGGTTCATGAATTAGGTCACTATTTAGGTATCAGACATCCCAATATTGTATTGATTACGGGAGGTGAAAAAACTTTATTGTGTGATGATGGATTTGAGGATACTCCCTGGACACATTATACTCAATATGCTGAAACCTCTTGTCAAAATGCAGTAATGCAATGTGGAAATTTAGTACAAGTAGAAAATTATATGGACTATGCTTTGCCTTGTGCGTGTATGTTTACCAAAGAACAAGTGGCTTATATGCGTACTTTTTTGAAAGATTGTCGTAAAAATATGGGGCAGGCTCCCATTCATAACGAAAAAACAGCTTTGCAAAAAACAATACAAATATATCCTAATCCAAATCATGGCGATTTTTACGTGCAATTAGATGCAACTTGGCATACTCCACAAGTGAGTATATACAACGTATTAGGTGTTCAAATTCCGATTTTTGTAAGTTCAAATGCTACAAGTTTGCATCTTAGTTCCGACCTCTTAAAAAGAGGTTTATATATTTTAAAAGTGAGTGAAAACGAAAAAATAGAAACGATTACTTTTTCGGTAAAATAAACAAAAGTCCCTTATGTTTGTATTGTTTTTTTTATTTCCTTTTCTTTAAACATTCGCTTAGGGTAGCCAAAGCGCTTGTGGATACATTGGGTATTGTAGTGATAGGAACGCTAAACAAAGATTTGATTTTTTTTGAAAACTGTTGCTAAAACGTCCAAAATTAGTTGAATTTTTCAGATCATATTAATAAATAAATATTCCAATATTATGATTACCTTTGCATAGAATTTTTCAGAATGTACTGAATAGTTTTTTAAATTATGAGAATGCAAAAATTACAAATAGGCAATCTTATCACAAAGTTTCCAATTATCCAAGGGGGAATGGGCGTAGGAGTCTCTCTCTCGGGTTTAGCTTCAGCGGTTGCCAATCAAGGAGGAATAGGTGTGATATCTGCTGCTGGCCTAGGGTTATTATATAAAAAATTTTCACGTAACTATGCGGAAGCCTCTATTATGGGACTCAAACAAGAGTTGACCAAAGCGAGAGAAAAAACAGATGGTATTATTGGGGTCAACATTATGGTGGCTATGACTAATTATGCCGATATGGTAAAAACGGCGATTGCTGAAAAAGTCGATATTATCTTTTCAGGAGCGGGTTTACCTTTAGATTTACCTTCGTATTTAAGTCCAGAGAGTACAACGAAATTGGTTCCTATTGTTTCTTCTGCTAGAGCCTTTAAAGTGATCGCAAATAAATGGAAATCTTCGTACAATTTTTTGCCTAGTGCCGTAGTGGTTGAAGGGCCTAAAGCTGGCGGACATTTGGGATATAAGGTAGATCAAATAGAAAATACAGATTATTCATTAGAGCATATTTTAGTGGAAGTTTTGGCCGAAGTTAAATTAATGGAAGCGGAGTATCAAGCCAAAATTCCTGTGATTGCGGCAGGGGGAATTTATACAGGCGAAGATATTTACAAAATCATGGCATTGGGAGCTTCTGGCGTACAGATGGGAACTCGTTTTGTGACCACGGATGAATGTGATGCTTCGGTAGAGTTCAAAAATACGTATATGAACGCGAATGAAAAAGATATTGTGCTTATAAAAAGTCCCGTAGGTATGCCTGGTAGGGCTATCGAAAGTGTTTTTATTCAACAAGTAAACTTAGGCAATAAACAGCCTAAAATTTGCCCCTTCCATTGCATAAAAACCTGTGATATTAGTAAAAGCCCCTATTGTATCATGTTGGCGCTTTACAACGCCTTTAAAGGCAATTTTAATCTAGGTTATGCCTTTGCAGGAACCAATGCGTATAAAGCAAAAGCCATTCAATCGGTAAAAGAAACTTTTTATACATTGAGTGTGGAGTTTGATGCCTTTAGCGCCAAACTTAAAAGGGCTTTGCCTTTATGCACCCTTTGTTAGTGCATTTTTATAAATCTATATAAAAAACGACAAAAACGCAGAATTTATTTGTTTTTTCAAAAAAAAGCAGTAACTTTGCAGCCGTTTCAAAATTCCTCCTTAGCTCAGTTGGTTAGAGCATCTGACTGTTAATCAGAGGGTCTCAGGTTCAAGTCCTGAAGGGGGAGCCCAGAAAAAGAAGCACTTACGATGAAAACGTGGGTGCTTTTTTGTTTTAATCTTAGGCCTCGAAGACGAGCCAAAAGAGGGAGCAATCCTAAAAAAAGGCTGTCTTTATCGTCAAGTTCAATTACATCAGCTCCATTAATATTAAAATAACCCGCATGCACGATACAAGTCCAATGAGTACCACAATTAGAACATAAACATAATACCTAAAGTGGGCAGTATTGTCCCAAAGGCATTATCTAAAGCGCGTAATTCATAGCTTTGTTGTTCAATGGGTAAAGAGGGGTCGATAATAGCGGGAATTCCGTTTACATCGGTATTAATGTATAGAGGAGGATTCTCTGTTTGGAAATTATATACATTTTGTATGTCAATGTATAGATTTAAGGCCCATTTGTTAAAGAAAAACTCTTTGTCTATGCGAATATCCAATTGATGCGAGGATTTCAAACGTTCCGAATTGTAGCGTGCATAATCTGGATAAACTTGTCGACGCGCATCCCAAGCTAAGCGATTTGAAGATAAGAGCATATCAATAGGAGAATAGGGAGCTCCACCCGAAAATTGCCAGTGAACACCCAGTGTCCAATTATATTTAAAGCGATAGGTCGCACTTAGATTTATCAAATGACGTGTATCCCAAGCAGACGGTTTATATTGATTTTTTAAATTGGTAAATTCACTCCAAAAAAGCGTATAAGCCAAAGATAAATTGAGGTTTTTGATGTTGCTTATTTTATAATAGAATTCTACGCCATAAGCCCTTCCTTTACCTATCGAAGAGAGGGGCTCATCTCCAACTGTGCCAAAGTCGTTCCCTTTGCAAGCAAGACTAACGCTGTCAATAAGAGATATTGGATAATTTTGATAATACTTAAAAAATCCCTCAACGCTCAATTTCATATTCTCCATTGGGCGAAATTCAAAACCTCCAACAACTTGATTGGACATTATATATTTTAATTTATTTTTATTCAACAATACGCCCTCTATATTCCGTATTCCCATGCTAGTATAGGAGGGAGACATGCAATAGCGTCCCATATTAAAGTTAAGATCGACCCATGGAGCTAGGGTATAAGATAGAGAAAAACGTGGAGCAAGTTGCCGTAAGGGATTCATCATATTTGAGTTGTATAAATTTCCACTAAAGGCAATACCCAGAGCCAAACGGAGACGATTATCCAAATAATCATCTGAAGCTTGTGCAAAAATACGATATGAAAAATTATTTATTAGGGATTGATAATAACTGTTTTGTATGGCACTATCGTTATAAAAAATCTTAGCGGTTTTATTTGTATAATGGGCCAAATTTACTCCTGCACCTGCATAGAAGTTAAAAGGGAGTTTTGTAAAAGTGTATTGGTAACGGACTTTGTTTTCCGCTTCATTGGAAGCATAATCTAAAATGCGGTTTTGATTTTTATCGTTGTCGGGATATTTATAATACGCATTGTGCAGCATATTACGACTTAAAACTATTGTGCCGAATCCTTGGGTGTCAAAATGTTTGTATACAAAACCAACGGTATAGTTCCATTGTCTGTATTCGGGAAGATATCCCAAAAGATAGCTTTGTCCTTCATCGGGATGCTTAATTTTCAAATTCAAATTCATACGGTCAATAGCTCCCAATCCGATAAATGTAAGTTCTCGTTTCGTATTGAATCGGACTTTGTATTTTACTTGAAAATCATTGTAATTGGGCAAGAAAGGAAGTTGTAGCGCTTGAAACAAAAGTTGAAGATACGATTGACGTACCGAAGCAATGAAGCTTGATTTTTTACCAATCGGCCCTTCGATAGTTATTCCAGCATCGGAAGCTCCAATAGCAATTTCGCCATGTATTCTCTCGCTATTTCCATCTCTCTGAATAATATCCATAGCGGAACTGAGCGCATTGCCGCGATTTGCAGGGAATGCCCCCGAATAAAAATTTATTTCTCGTATGAAGTTAGGATTAAGAATACCCACGCTTCCTCCTGAGGCTCCTTGAGTGGAAAAATGGTTGATGACTGGAATTTCCACCGCATCTAAAAAGAATACGTTCTCGGCAGGTCCACCACCTCGTACAATTAAATCATTTCGATTTACCGCTGTGGAGGCCACTCCTGGCAAATTTTGCAAAACTTTGGATACATCTCGATTTGCACCTGCACTTTTTTCTATCTCTTGCACACTTAGAATTTGTAGCGAAAGAGGACTTTCAAGTTTTTTGATTCCCAAGTTTTGTTTTACAACCACCTCCTTTAATTCTTGTTCTAAGGGTTGAATACCTATATCCATCAATACCGTTTGCTTGCCGCGTATTTGAATTTCGGAAGAAATTGTAGTTTGATAGCCTACATAGTTAACTTGTAGCTTAATGAAACCCGTGGGAATAGGGTCGATTAAATAAAATCCATTTTCATCCGTAACACTTCCCTCCGTAGTGCCTTGAATTATGACGGTAGCAAATGGAATGGGCTCATTGTTTTTTAGGTCAAAGACTTTTCCTTGTACTTTTCCTTGGTTTTGCGCAAACATAAGACTTGGGAGGCCTGCGATTATAAAAAGTAAAAATTGTATATTGGTTTTCATACGTAAATGATTTTAATAAATAAGGCGTATGGAACTCCATGAGGTTTATTTTCACGCTATTGGTTGAGCGGTTGAGCTCAAATTTGTTTCATACAAAAAATAGTAGAAAGAGTGTATGAAACTTCAGGCGGGTTATTTTCATGGTTTTGCAAATATACAAAACAATCATTAATTTCCAAATTATTAATTCAATATTGTTTTGCCATGCCCCAAGCAAACTTGGTTTTATCCTTTTAAAATTTATCTAAAATGTTTAAAATAGAAAAATTTGCAATGAATAAAAATCTTTGTAATTTTGCTGAATAATTAAAAACTCTTAGTCCGAACTATAAAAGGCTAAACAAAAGATGAAACATCCTCTTCAATTGAGATTTAGCGATATTGATCGCTTAGGACATGTAACCAATTCCGTATATTCGCAATTTTTGGATATAGGTAGGTTGGCTTATATAGAAACGTATTTACCAGAATTAGATTTTAATGCTCGTACCTTGGTTTTAGTGCGTATTGAAAGTGATTTTGTGCATCCTAGTTTATATGGAGAACAGTTGTATGTAGATACTAAAGTGGAACGAATAGGAACTAAAAGTGTATCTATGCGACAAGAAATTATTTCCGCCCAAGGAGAGGTTAAGTGTCGTTCCTTGTCAATTATGTCAACCTTAGATCAACAGACGGGCAAATCCTTTATTTTGCCCGAAGAATGGAAAGATAAATTGCAAAGAGAATAAAAAAATCCATACTTTATTTAGAATTTGCTTCGACCTATTTGGGCGTGAAACAATAGGCATAAAAAAAGCCTCCTTATAAGGAAGCTTTTTTTTAGATCTTATTATTTTATCGTTGAATAATCAATTTTACAATACTATCGGTGCCTTCCATTTTGACAAAATACAAGCCAGGCTTAAAATTGTGTGTGTGAATTTGTATTTGATGTGTTCCTTGAGGATATACTTGAGGTGCTTGCGTGTAAACGCAACGACCCATCATATCAAAAATATTGATTTTTATGGAACGTTTATCATTGATAGTAAAATCCAAAGTGCTCATGTCTGTTGCTGGATTTGGATATAGTTTACAATTTGAATTTTCTGTTTTATTTTCGGTTTCAATCACCAATTTTTTAGAAGGTTCAAAGCATACTTGTACGATTTTTTTGCTGGAAATTTCTTGAACAAATACAATTACGCTCATACTATCTAAATTACTGAAAATTTTAGGATTGCTCATATTGAAAGTGTATGTATCGGTTTTTCTAGTGATTTCATCAGGTTTTTTAGCCTCAATGATACCGCCCGCAATACTTGGCAAAACGGTTCTTACTACATTGAAATACGCCTTTTTGGGATCGGTATCAGGGGTGTGAAGAAGAGAATCTTCTACAAAAACAACAAAATAACGAATATCTTTTTCTATGGGTTTATAATTGATAAATTGGCTGTGGATAGTAACCGTTTTATCTTTACGTTCTAAAGTATATTCAATACTCAAAGGAGCGCCTTTACTATATGTTTCTTCTACAATTTGAGGAATTTTTGTAGGGATATCTTGCCAATTACTAATTTTTAAAACTTCTCCATTTACAACAAAGGAGGGAACGCCATTTAAATTATAAGAGAAGAAACGAGAAGAACAAATTGATAAATAACAAGGATCTCCAGGAACAGGTGCATTCATTTGATAATTTGTGGCGGCCATTTTAGAATTTACTTTATTGGCGTTGGTTGCACGGAACATTTCGGTAATATAAGGTTTGGCTGCATTACAAGGCGAACATGTCATACTTGAAAATCCTTCATAAAGAGAAAGGGTAGGAGGAAGTATGTTTTTGTTAATTACAAATAGGGTATGTTGGACTGTATCACTAGTATGATTGGTGCCATTGATTTGTGAAATCCAAAAACGAATGGTATAATATCCTTTTTGTGTAGGATGCCAAATAAGTCCTTTTGCCAATTCGGTGTTTAAAGGAAATATTTGTGTATTGTTAATGGGTTGACTGATGGCTGCGCCTCCATTTAAAGAGTAATTCATAGTGTAATTTCGGATAGTATCTTGTCCCATATTGCGAATGATACTTTCTATGGGAATGCCCTCTTGATCTGTATAATCAAAAGTAGATGACATTTCCAATGCGCTTACGTTAATGGCACTTTTATTAGTAAGATCGGTTACGCGAATATTGTCAATTTGAACCAATAGTCTGTCGTTTGAATTTTCAATAAAAGCTAAACGTATTTTTTTACCTTTATGTTCTGATAGCCAAAATGAATGTTCGGTCCAACTAAATCCTTCGTCTTTGATATCTTTTAACACAATAGTAAAATCCTCTTTATTGCTTCCGCCAAGGGGGGATATACGTATTTGATAATTTTCTTTTTTTGTGAGATCGCCTGAACGTGCATTAAATAAAAATAAAGGATTTTTGGCGGTGCTCAAATCTATTTCGGGCGTAATCATCCAACGGTCGGCTTGTGCTGGTTTTTTGAAATACGAAATACTTTGTGCAAATTTATTGTTATCTTCGTCTTTGAGTACTTTCCATGCTTTATCCATATAAGAATAATCGATAATACTATAAAAATAAGGAGTATTGCTATCATTATACATAATCCAAGAGGAGGGCAGGTCCCCAATTCCTTTTTTATTGAGTGAGATAGATTGGAAATCTTCAAAAAATAGATCTTGTGCCGAGGTAGTTACACTAATAAATCCAAGGAGGATAAAAAGGTATAGTGTGATTTTTTTCATAAGTAAATGATTTTTTAATTAATTGTCTTTTGTTTTGAGGAACAAAACTACAATTTATAAGTTAGTTTTCAAAATATTTAAGGGATAAAAGAAGTTTTTAGTACAGAGGTTTTATGATTTTTCTAAATTGATTCTCGTTTTTTTTTGTTTAATTCTTGTTTGTATCAAAATTTCAGATAAAAAACGAGGGACTTGAGTCCCTCGTTTTTTATCTGAAATCAAATTTAATTATTCTTTAAAGATACGTTTGGTAATAAATGTACCATTCGGAAGTTCAAAAGAAATAAAATAAATTCCTTGACTTAAGTGATTTAATGAAAGCATAGATTGAGCTTGTTGTGTTTGAATTAGTATCCTTCCGTAAGCATCACTTACTTTCATGCTTTTGTAATTCCCTTGAATACTTAGGTTGCCTTTGGTAGGATTAGGGTAGATGGTAATGCTATTTGTGAGATCTTCTCCTTCCAAAGCACTTGGCATTAAACGAATACTACTAGGGCTTGAGTGTACCGCTTCGCATTTATTCCACAAACTATTTACCATATATTCGTAACTTCCTTCTGTCAAGCCTTTGTCTAGATAACTGAGGGTTTTCAAAGGAGTGCTATTAATTTTAATGCCATCACGATAAAGGTCAAATCCAAGAAGCTCCGTAGCTTGAGATTCTATTTTTTTGTTTACGGCTTGTGTTTTTATATTATTGAGAGTATTCCAATCTACGGCAATGATTTCAGGTGTTGAAATTGCTGCCAACGAATTTTGTACACTACTTATTTGACGAGGTTTTGCAAGTAAAACTTTGAGATTCCAATTCAAATTTGCACGGAGTGCACTCGTTGCATTACGCCATGAAACTAAGTCTAGAGAGAGTAAATCACTATATCCTACTTTGGCTGGTCCTGCATCATATCCTATGGGTAATGCACCTGCTTCATGTACAGCGGTATAGCCCACAGCTACTTCTTTTTTAGCCGAACTAATAGGAATGGCTTTGGTAAACATAATTTGTTCAATTTCATCTATACGCAAACGTCCTGTTCCTTCGTAATACACAATTTTATCATCGATCAAAACAATAGGAGAGACTACGGCTTCATCTCTAAGCACAATTTCTATCCCTACTACGGAATAATCTTTGTACATTTCTAAATCTTCACGATACCATGCTGCCGCTACACTTAAGGAGCCTCCTTCGGGAAGTCCCATTTTTCCAGCTGTTTCATCCGCTGAATATGAAATAAATAGAGGGCTTTCAAAATAAGGTAATTCCCATGTTGCTTGTACATCAAATTTGGCAGGTTTAGTTTCTGTTTGAGTGCTTGTGAGTGCCAAATTATTAATAGGTGCACAAATTCCATCAAAGGTAACAGCCGCAAGTATACTATCCGAAGCAACGCAAGAATTATCATAGAAAGCTTCGATGCGATACATATATTCTCCTTGCTTTAGATTTTTATCTTGATAACGAATTTTTGTAATTAATTCGCTATTTAAAAGAATGCCATCACGATAAATATTAAAACCTTGAATTTTGGATTCGGTGTTCGTTTTTGGTATATCAAAAGTTAGATTTATATTTTTATCCGATTCAAGGGCTTTGATATTGGTGGCAGGATAGCAAGTACCCACGGGATTTATAGTCACAACAACACTGTCCGATTTAGCCCCTTCACAATTGTTTTTTAATGGAGTCACTTGATACACATAAGTGCCAGGATTGTATTCGATGGAAGTTAGATTTCTATTTTTAAGAGGCGTTTCATTTATTTTGATCCCATTTCTATACACATTATATCCTACGGTTTGTGGAGAAGGAACTAATTCATGTAAAAGAATGGAACGATAGGCTTGATTACTGCGAACCATTTGAGCAATACAAACGGTGCTATCTTCCAAGAGTGTTGTGCAAATACCACCTGCAAAAATAGGTACATTGTTGATCCCTTCTAAATAATCTGCATAATTGGCTGCATCAAAAATAAGCCCTGTAGCTTTTTTTGTTTTCATATCATGTTCAACGACTTGAACAAATTTATTTCCACTTTGTTGAGAGGCGTATAGTTTGCCATTATGGTAAGTCATTCCTTCGCAATATTCTACTTTAATTCCGTCTTCTATTTTAGTGCCGTCCATTCTATAAAAAGCATTCGATGACCAATCCCCTGCTGCAAATCCGCCCTTGCCATTATCCAATTCTGGAACATAGGCAATATGTCGCAATTCGTCAATAGAGTCGTTTTTAATTTTAATTTGTTCTACGATAGCGGGAAGTTCAGGATCAATAACTGTAATCAATTTACTTGCATTTTTTATTCCATAAATATAGGTGCCATCGGTGGTCATATCAACGGAAAAAGGACAATGTTGACCCTCGGGAAATTTTAATTCCGTAGAATTTTGAAAATCTAAATCACTTTTATATAAGGGAATAAAAAAATCAGTAGAGGTATAATAATAATTGCCTACACGCACAACCGACACCCGCGTATAATCAAACATATTGTATAAGCCTGCAA
>JAVVPL010000068.1:0-11704 GCA_036655775.1 Bacteroidales bacterium
ATATCCAAAAACCAAGAGGTTTCTACCCCTTCTATATTTTCTCTATATACATCATTGGGGGTATTTTGAGCAAGTATATGGTGCATAGGTACTCGTTCTATTTTTTCTATTCGTTCATCTTTCTGCAAATCCAAAATTGCTTTTTCGATATTACTAGAAGGTTCGAGTTCTATTCTAAAACTTGTATTTAGTACTTTATTTTCAAACAATTGCATACTATACGCCTCGGGACTAAACTCGTAGCTTGCATTTTTTGATTTTTTGGGAAATAATGTATTGATATCAATCCAACGATTTTCCCCTTTGCTTGAGTTGGGGGTAATTGATTTGAATTTGATATAGAGTGCATTTTCTACATATTGAGAGGCCTTCCCAAAAACCGAAGTATGAAAACTGAAGGAGAAAATAAAAATAAATAACAGTATGATTATTCGTTGCATATAAACTGATTTTAATAAAAGTTGACGACTATGATCTTTTTTATAATTTTAAAATAAGCTCCACTAATTTTAAGTATATAAACACCTGAAAAATTTTGTTTAAATGAAAAAACAAAGGTGTGTTTACCTATCCCATACCATTGCGAAGGTATACTTTGTATAATTTTGCCATTCAAATCACATATTTCCATAAATAAATTTTCTTTTTGATTTAAATAAAAATCTAGATACGTTTTGTCTTTACATGGATTGGGATATAAAGAAACGGAAGGTTCGATCCTCTTTTCTTGTCCATTTGTCACCTCTTGTACAAGAGGGGGAAGCGAAATACTTTGCAATATTTCTTTGGTGATACTATCTTGTAAATAAACAATGGCTGAAAGTCCATTTAACCCATTGAAAATATAAGGATGCACTAAGTCAAAATGATATTGAAATGAGAGAGTCGTATCGATGGATGAAGGAAATAACAACGATTGACCATAGGCATCGGGCAAGAGTTTACGCATTATATGGTAAAATTTCGTTTCTCCATTAGACTGAGGAGTATGAAAAATAGAATCCTCGGTAAAAGCAAGATAGAGAAGTACAGGGTGTGAATATGCACCTACATTTTCTATATGAATTTCCACTTTATAGTCGTTTTGCACTCTTTGCATAGAAGCCTTTAATTGAAATTGGGTTTTTTCATTCCATATTTTTTGTATTTGTGAATGTAAATCGGACACAAGAAGCTCCCAATTGCCATCCACAGAGTACGATTTGCCATTCAAACGCAACAGCGGAACTCCCGCACCTTCATATTTGTTGAATTGATGTTTCCCTTCAGCAGTATAAGCGGGATCGCCAGGCATGGGAATGTCAATTTGATATTTTAGCATAAAAAATTTATCTTGATTTTCAAGCTCTTGGTGTATCGTTTTATAGGCATCTTGGATAAAGGGATTGGCTTTGGCACAAGGGCCACAAGTGGAACTTGAAAAACATTCTAATAAGGTGTTTTTGCCATAATAATTTTTGTCGGTCACTTCTATTTGTTGTGTAAGGGTATCACTCACTGTATTTTCTATACCATTAAAATCGGATAACCATAAAGAAAAACTATACACGCCATTCGTATCCAGTTGAAACGATTGTACAGGAATTTCTTTTTGTGCAAAAGTAGGAATTTCGACATTGAGCACTTTAGAACTAAAAATTAAGTGATTATTAAGACTATAATTAATTGTATAGGACTGTATGCTATCCTTCGATTTATAATTTGCCAAGGCCCAAAATGAGATAGGCATCGATTTAGATACAAATAAGGGTAAAGATAAGTTACTGAGTTTTACAATAGGTTTACAAAGATCTAACACCTCAATATCATCTATATAAAGCGCATATTTATCCGACGATTGCAAAATAAAAGCTAAGTGTACATTGGCCCCTTTATATTTTTTTAAATCAATACATTGTTCCGTCCAATCGGCAGAAGCTTCATTGACAAAAAGCAAAGTATCTGTAAAGGCTTTTTTTTGCGTATTTGTTTGAGAAATAGCTATCATATAGTTTTCTTTATCTATTTTATCCACGGATTTAGCCTTAAAACAAAGAAAAGGAAAACTTTGGGAATTTAAGTTAATCGGTGGACTCACCATCCAACGATCTGCTTTAGTATTGGTACTTTGAAACCAAGAAGGGGAAACGGCCACTTTGCCGTTTCCATTTTTGATCACTTTCCATGCTTTATCACAATAGCTATAATTTGCAGAAGGAATGTTTTTATCATTGTATAAAGTCCATGCCGACGAAAGATTCCCCACTCCTGCTTTAAGTTCCACATTTTCAAAATTTTCTAAAAATAAAATTTGTGAAAACGAACTATAAACACTCGCAAAACAAACTATCAGTATAAGGATTATTTTTCGCATTTTGTTATTTTTAAAGGGATTAAGAAACAATTATTTTTTTACAAATTCGCCGATTATCCGTTGTATTGAGAATCAAAAAATAAACGCCCTTAGGTAAATTAGCAAGTGGAATTACATGATTATGAAGTGTTTCGTGTATGTGTTGAGCATATACACTACCACCCATCATATTGATTAATTCAATTTTATCAATTTGTAAGGAAGACGTTATCTGAATAAAATCTTTGGCTGGATTAGGAGAAACTTGCAAGTTAAAATCCACGGATTTTTCGGTGGCTATGGATGCCTTGGTAGAAATATTTAATTCATCAAGCATAACAATAGGCGCTTGAATTTGTCCAAGTGAGTGCATGGCAAAATGGCCTATATGCGTTTGACTTGGCGTATAGTCTACATTAAAAACATGGTAGTTTGTATTGGTAATATTGTTTAAATCACCTAGCGATTGGACTAGAGATGCCGTGTCATAAGAAGCTAAAATTGAAAGTTTTAAATTTGCAATTGCCACACTCGCCTTTTCTATTCTGTACGCAATCGAAATTTGATACGTAGTATCTTTTTGAAATTCAAAACAAGTACCCATAATCCAATCATCTGCAATTAGATATTTTTCATTATCTGTCGCATCTACTAAAAAATTACTTCCTTTATATGCATATTCCTTATTGTCAGTATAATCCATCACCACCGACCAGGTATAATAGCCCGTAGAAATTACATTATATTCATCTTCAAAATTAACCGTTGTACCTATATTTTCAAATCCATCATAAAATGGAAGTTGTGCAATTGTTTTATTCTCTGAAATTTGACTATTTTCATTATTTTCTAAAACGGTGTCTTGTAAATGAGCTATTTTTGCCTGGATTCTGTATTTTTTATGTTGAGACAAATTGGCTAATGTTTTAAAGGTATACGTAAATTGAGTATTGGGATAGATGGTATCTAAGATTGTTTCTTCCACTTTTTGCGTATTGTCAATTGTATAAGAGGCTTTTATATTAGAAAGTGCTTGCATAGAAGCATTTCTAACTACGAGGGCAATTGTTTCATTTTCACCTAAATTACAATCATAAGGAACCAATACTTGATCTAGACTAAGATCCACCAATTGTTGAGCAGCTGCATCGGTTATAGAAACATTATCCACAAACAACATCCATTCCTTGCTTGGATCAGTTACATAGTCATCACTATAAAAAACAAAACCTAGATAATATGCCCCCGATTCCTCCAATGCAAAATTATTGGTATTAAAAAATGAATAGAGTGCTTGTTCTCCATTCGTTACAAATTTCCTATCCCATAACAGAACCGTATCGAACAATATTTTTCCATTCTCTAGCAAATGATGTTGATCGGCACCAATAAGTACACGCATATTTATTTTTTTCACTTTTGCATCACCTCCACATTTACGAAAAGCATAATAAAAATTAATTTTGTATTGATTTTCTTTTTCTAAGCGTACACAACGAGTAGCGACAAAAGCATCATCCCCTCTCCTACTAGGATATGCAAGGGTATCAAAGGATGTATATACAGAACTAGTTAAATAACCCGTGCCTTTATTGGCAAAAAGAGGGTTTTCACCTATACTAAAGCTCTTCAAAGCCGCTGTAGAAGGGGTATGATAATACCAGCCAATAGCGTCTTTATCGGTTTCTTCAAAGCCGCTGGCAAAAGGAATATTCGATGATTTTTGTTTATGAAATGTTCCTACTAGCGTATCATTGGCTGCATATTGATCCCCTGAGACGGAAATAAAAGAACGTATAAAATAGGGTCCCTCTTCGTATAACGAAAGTGGTAAAGTGCTTAAAAAAGCATAATGGATGGTATCACCTGGTAAAATCTGTCTTTGAACTTGCTCAGAAATAAGAGTAGAAAATGTATCTCTTTCCCCTAATTTGCCCACGGATTGGCAGCGTAATTTAAAATTAGCAATGGGCTCTATCCCTTTATTTTGAAGTACAACTACAATATTTCTATCGCATAAATCGCAACTAAGATCATCTGGTTCAATGATTTCATTCACTGCAAGGTCTTGTTTGAAAGGGACAATAGCAGGTCCTTCTACATTGTCAAGCATCAAACAAAGACGTTCACTTTCGCCATTAAATTTATGTCTAAAGGCTACATATACGGTATCTCCCACAAATTGTGCAAGACTAATTTGTTTTTGAATTCCTTTAGGAATGGCAGAACTAAATCGGAAAGTATCTAATATATAAGTAAATTGATCAATATCAGGGGTTGTACGAGAAAGGCGACATTCGTAATATTCTGGATTTCCATTAAAAGACGAAAGCCAAAACTTGATACTGTCCGTAGCCTGCGTTACCGACAAAGGAGGTGTCACTAACCAATTGTCTTGATTGAGATATTGCCACAACCAAGACCAAGAAATCGCCCCTGAAGTTTCTTCATATCCATCACTTTGAGCGGATACAGACCATGCTTTTCCATCGCCATCAAGATCTATATTACGCCATGCGTAAGGAGGAAAAGTTTGAAGAGTCATTTTATTGAAATTTTCACCTAAGCGTTTTACATCAATGGGGGTGGAAGGCATTTGATAAATTTCTACTTGATTGATATTAAATTGATTTCCTTTAGATTCACAAGCCAAGGTATCATAGCTAAAACGAATTTTTGTAGCTTGTGTACCCGAAGTAATTGCAATTTGATATTCTTCTGTAAATTTGAACAATCCATTGGCCACTAAAGATGCAATTGGGTATTTGACTCCATTAACCCATACTGCCATTGCTGCACAATGATTATATTTAGCTTCGACCTTAAGCACCAAGGTAAATTTTCCTCCATTGGCCGACAAATCTAGAGCAGGTGTTTCAAGCCAACCATTTTTCACTCCAACATAACCCAAACACTTCATTTCTTTATCCGCAGCATTTAAGCTAAGCCCTTGCCCTGTCCAACCCGCCAAACTTGTAATCGCATCTAACTCTTCTTGTGTTGGATTTGATTTATAAAGTGTAATATTATCTGAAAAACTTTGACTCATAAGCAATTTACCTTCTATAGTTGCATTTTGCACAGAAGAATTCAGGGTCTTTTTACACGGATTTTGTTGCGGATATACCTTGGCTGTATTTAGCATAGATGCAACTTCCTTTTTTCCTGCTTTCTTTTGCAAATCAATTGAAGCTGCAGCATCTTGATTTATTTTTATTTGTATTGGATGATCCCAATTTTGACAGAAAATGGAACTTGTCATTAACAAACAAATACCAAATAATAGTTTTCTTTTCATTGTAATAGTTTTTTATTTTTAGACATTTATTTTCGTTTATATTCCCCAATTTACATATTTATTATTTTAGCTCTAATAAGTCGGACTCGCTCCCATATAAGAATCAATAGAAAAACCTTCTTGTTATACCCTTTTAAACTTACTGAATAGCTTGCTTGCTTATGCAAAACAAAAGTAAATGGAAGCGAAAGAAAAATCAATTTTTTATATTCTACAAAAAAGGTACATACACCAATACTACTACTACAAAAATACGCAATTCGCATATAATGCTATTTATCAATAGATTAACATATACACTTCATAAAGTATGTAGTGAAAAAATTACAACTTATTGACCAAATCTTTCATATTTATAAAGATTCTGCCTATTTTTTCAGTAGGTTATACTTATTTTAATTTTAAAATAGTCATCTTATTTTTTAAAAATAGAAAAAATATGTATATTTGTATTTAAAAAATTAGCAAATGTACAATAAAAGAATTTTTAGTGTCTTATTTTTTTTCATTTTTCTTAGTAACCTTGCTCAAAGTGCAAATCATGACAAAGAAATTGCAAAATTAAATTATTACAAAGAACGACTTCAAACAATTGAGCTCAATCATATAGAACTTATATCAACCTATGATTCAATTATTAACATATCTAACAGACTCAATCTAACCAAAGAAAATATTAACTATCAATTAAAAAAAGTCGATTTATTGGCTTCGTATGGGTATTACTTTGAAGCCAATCAAACGGCAAAAAATATTTTAATTTTAATAAACAAAACCCCAAACAAAAAAGAAGTTTTAAAAACACAAAAACTCGAAACTTTATTAGCTATCACTTTAAATAACTATAAACTAGGGATGTTAGATGTGGCCACGCAATATGTGATGGAACTCTTAAAACTCAACAATAAAGAAAATCAAAATTATGAAGCAAGAGCATATTCTATTTTAGCTTCTATTTTAGATAGTTATAATTTAGATAAAGAATCCAAAGACAAACACCAAGAAGCACTCCATTTGCTCATTAAAAATAACAAAATAGAAAACTACACCTATTATGTAATCTATTCTAATTATGCAGGATGGTTCTACAAGGACCAACAATACGATTCAGCTCTTTTTTATTTGAATTTATCCGATAAATATATAGATTCAGGTCGTGATAATATAGAACAACACATCAGCAATCTTCAAAATAAAGCCATTATTTATCAAGCATTAAATGAAAACACCATTGCCGAAGAATGCTTTTTACGCGCATTAGCATTACCCTCTTTCAACAGAACCAATAGAAGCAAAGTACTTTGTCAAGAAAATTTAGCCTATTTGTATTTTGAACAAAATCAATTTGAAAAAGCACTTTATCATTTTAAACAAGCTCTTCTCTCCGCAGAAAAAAACTATATAGAAGATTTGGTGGGTACTATTCAAACAGAAATGGCACAAGTGTTTTATGCCAAAGGAGAATATAAAATAGCTTTTGATTTATATCAAAAAGGGAAAATAAAAAACGAAACCATTTTTAATTTAAAGAACACACAAAAAATTATCGAATATAAAAATCAATACGAAACTCAAAAATTAAAAAGCACACTAGAAATCAATTCATTAAAAGCAAAAAACAGAAATATATTACTTGGTATTTTGTCGTTTTTACTTATTATTTCCTTTTCAATTATTCTAATTAGTATTCGCAAACTCTATGGACGAAACAAAGAAAATAAACAATTAAATTTATCATTAGAAATACAAGCTAAAGAAAAAGAAGAGGAAATTGAACTTTCGCAACACACATTTTCTCAAACACTACAAATGAAAAATATGGAACTCACTTCTCATGCAATGGTTTTGGCAAAACTAAAAGACTGTATGGATTCAATTCAAGTAGAAGTAGACCATTTGGTAAACGAACCCAATTTAGAAGAGAGGAAAAATATTGCAAAAAACATCAAAACAATTCTCAATTTTAATAAAACAGAGAAAAATTGGAATGAATTTCGACTTTATTTTGAACAAACACATCCTGCCTTCTTTAAAAAACTAAATGATACCTATCCCGACCTAAGCATAAACGAGCAACGATTATGCGCCCTTTTATCCTTAAATATGCGTATCAAAGAAATAGCCGAACTCACCAATCGCTCCACACGCTCCATAGAAACTTTTGTATATCGCATTCGAAAAAAACTACAAATTCCCGCAGAGGTTAAAACACATTTATATTTCAAAGATTTTTTGGAATCCTAAACCTAAAAAGTATTTGTGTTTAGCGTTCAAACACTTTCCACAAAACATCCTCTGGCACCGCAGCCACCAAGGCCATTTCTTCTTTTTTGACAGGATGGATAAATTTTATTTTTCTAGCATGTAATGAAATAGAGGCATCCTCATTAGAACGTTTATCACCATATTTCAAATCGCCTTTAATCGGACAACCTATCGCTGACAATTGGGCTCGAATTTGATGATGCCTACCTGTATGCAACTCTACTTCAAGCAAATAATACTTATCCGAAGAAGCAATACAGCGATATGATAATTCGGCTCTAAGCGTATTTGCCTGTTCGGAAGAATACGTATAACTTTTGTTTTGACTTTCGTTTTTACGCAACCAATGTACCAGTGTATCAGCTTCTTTAGGTGGTTGATTTCGCGTAATAGCCCAATATATTTTTTGTATTTGACGATCTTTAAACATTTGGTTGAGACGCACCAAAGCCTTGTCGGTTTTTGCAAAAATAACCAATCCACTCACGGGTCGATCCAAACGATGGACCACTCCCATATATACTTGCCCAGGTTTGGCATCTCTTTGTTTTATATAGGCCTTTAATAAATCGGATAAAGGAGCATCGCCAGAGATATCCCCTTGTACAATTTGAGAAGATTTTTTGTTGATCACCAACAAATGATTATCTTCGTAGACAATTTGTTTTTTTAAATCTAAACTCTCTGATATCGAAAGTACAGGCAAAATCGATTTAACCTTAGTATTGCTCGTTTTCATTGGGGAAATCGTTGGATTTGACATCCTCTATATAATTTACAACCGCTTTATTAATTTCTTCTCCCAAACGATGATAACGACGTAAAAAACGAGGAGAAAAATCTTGGGTAATTCCTAACATATCGTGTAAAACAAGCACTTGACCATCTACTCCCCCACCTGCACCTATACCTATAATAGGAATTTTTACCATTTGAGCCACCTTCGCAGCCAATGTAGCGGGCACTTTTTCTATTACAATGGCATAACAGCCCAAACTTTCCAACAAAATCGCATCTTCCACCAATCGATCCGCTTCCTCTTTTTCGGTGGCACGTACTGTAAATGTTCCAAATTTATTGATTGATTGAGGCGTAAGACCCAAATGCCCCATCACTGGAATCCCCGCAGAAATAATTTTTTGTATCGACTCGGTCACTTCGCGTCCACCTTCTAGTTTAACGGAATCGGCTCCCGTTTCTTTCATAATTCGAATAGACGAATGAAGAGCCTCCAAAGGATTCCCTTGATACGAACCAAAAGGCATATCCACTACTACCAATGCTCGTTTTACAGCGCGCATCACCGAACTTCCCAAATATATCATTTCATTCAACGATATAGGTAAAGTGGTGGCATGACCAGCAATCACATTCGCCGCAGAATCGCCCACTAAGATCACATCAATACCCGCGGCATCTAAGAGTTTAGCAAACGAATAATCATAGGCGGTAAGCATGGAAATTTTTTCATTGTTAAGTTTCATTTCGCCCAACGTATGGGTGGTTACCTTACTTGCTGCATTGCGCAATGTTTTCATAAATTACTAATTTTAATAAAAATGATTTTATTTTCACAGCTATCGAAGTATCTTTTATTCATCTTCGTTTCATATCTAAAATAGGGGCAAAAGTAATGTAAAAGTTCGAGATTTGCAAACTTAGTATTTTTCATGTACATTTGCGCTTTCTTTACAGAATACGCAAGCTATATATGAAGACTCTCTCATTGAAAATACTGGCATTTATTTGTATAGTTCTCGGGATTATAGGCATTCCAACCCCTATACTGCCTACCACCCCTTTTCTATTGGCTGCCGCTTTTCTATTTTTGAAATCAGATCCTGTTTTATATCAAAAACTTATTCATCATAAATATCTAGGCACTTATATTCAAAATTACAGAGAACATAAATACATTCCATTAAAAACAAAAATAATTAGTTTGATTCTATTGTGGGGAGGCATTGGCTATTCTATTTTGGGTCTACCCACCGCTTTATGGCTAAAAACAGTACTATTATGTATCGCCTTAGGAGTTAGTATTCATATTTTATCTTTGAAATCTCAAAAAACAACAAAAAAAAATAGGATTTCTCAAAATAAATTGTGAATTTGCTTTATCTAGTAAGACTATTCAGCGTTTGCATTTTTCTATTTAGCCTCCAACAATTCCAATTGTTCTACCATTTTATTGTACAAGTTTTTAGAAACCTTGGTCAATGGTAAACGCAAATTATTTTTAGCCAAATTTTTAATTTCCAAAGCCGCTTTCAAACCCGAAGGACTCCCTTCAGCAAAAAGCAAACGCATCATATTCAACAATTCGTAATGTTTGGCCCGAGCCGCTTTGATATCGCCATTTTGAAAAACATGCACCATATTTGACATTTCCTTAGGCAACACATTGGCCGTAGTGCTAATCACCCCATCTCCGCCTAAAGCCAAAATAGAAAAAGTCATCGCATCATCCCCCGAAAAAACTTTGAAGTTCGCAGGTTTATTGTGAATTACGTCCATAATTTGGAGCAAATTACCTGAGGCTTCTTTAATAGCAACCAAATTTTCCACCTCATTGGCTAGACGTAAAATAGTAGAGACTTCCATATTTACCCCTGTACGAGAAGGAATATTATACGCAATCACTGGCACAGGCGAATTTTCAGCAATCATTTGATAATGACGAAAAAGACCTTCTTGATTAGGTTTATTATAATAAGGAGCTATGGATAACAAATAATTAATTCCTTGATAAGAGGCCGCTTTAATTTGCTCTAAAACCATAGAGGTATTATTTCCACCTATCCCCAACACACAAGGAAGTCGTCCATTGTTGGCATCAATGATGGATTCAACAACCGCTAATCGTTCTTTATCCGTCAATGTAGGTGCTTCAGCCGTAGTTCCCAAAGCTACCAAAAAATCGACCCCTCCTTCTATGGCATGTTCCACCAAAGTGGTTAAAGAACTAAAATCAATTTGCCCATTTCGATGAAAAGGCGTGGCCAAAGCTACACCTACTCCTTTGAGTATTGTATTTTTCATAAATTATCACTTTTAAAATTTTCAATATATTGCATAATCAATTTTATATATTCAGTCAAAGACGTTCCATTTGCATACACAAAACTTAAATCATTTACTTTTTCCGACCAAGGCCCCTCATTTTTCCCCACTTTAAACCTAGCTTGCGAACTAGCCAAGATATAAACATCTTGATAATTACTTTTCAAACTTAAATCTAGTAAAATATCAAAATCAGTCTGCATAAACTGTTTATAAAAAGTCAACAATTCTATTTTTGGAACACGATTAAAGGCTAGATCTCTACGTGTAAACATACCTAAATACGTATTTTCCATAATATGTTCAGGCTTTATATTTGCATCCACGTATAGTAAAGTCTTAACCGACACCCCTTGTTTTTGCAAATCAGTTCCTAAAGACTGAATTTGTGCAAATTGTTTTTCATCCGTATAATCTGCATAAATACCCACCGACTTCGCTTCCGACAAACTGATACTTTTTTTTCTCCTTTTATTATTACTTAATACTTGATATACCGCTCTTTTCCAAAAAAAATCACGTACTTTTTCTACTATTTTCATAAAATTATCATCTATTCCAGTTGTAAAGTTACATTTTTTTTATGTAATACAAAAAAAATACTTATTTTAGCAGATTGAAAGAGAGTAAGCCTCAATATAGAAATCGAATAATTCTAAATAATACAGAACTTATTACGAGTATATGGAAGCTAGAAGCCGCAAACTATCATCCTAAAAAAAAATAAATATGGAAAAAATTCACAT
>JAVVPL010000069.1:0-11643 GCA_036655775.1 Bacteroidales bacterium
CCTTCGCAATTGATGGAGAATTGGGGCACACAAAAAGAATTTTTGGATCTCTTTGCCAAACATTATAAAACAGGAGAAAATCTTTCGCCTGAATTGATTAAAAAATTGGTGGATGCCGAAAATTTTCAAGCTGGATATAGCTCGATTCGGCAATTGATGTTTGCTATTTTAGATATGAAATGGCACTCTTTGACTAGTCCTAACACTTTAGATGTTCCTGTCTTTGAAACGCAAGCAATTGCTGAAGCAGAAATCTTTCCAATGGCGCCAGGTATGAATACATCCGTGGTATTTAGCCATATTTTTGGGGGAGGGTATGCCGCAGGTTACTATGGCTATAAATGGGCGGAAGTACTAGATGCGGATGCTTTTTCAGTGTTTAAAAAAGAAGGTATTTTCGATGCCAAAACGGCTAGCTCTTTCCGTAAAAATATTCTTTCTAAAGGGGGAAGTGCCAAACCTATGGAATTGTATATCAAATTTCGTGGTCATGAACCTACTATGGATGCGCTTCTTGAACGTAGCGGAATGAAACAATAAGACAGAGGATGATTCTTTGTATTGCTGAAAAGCCTAGTGTTGCCAAAGAAATAGCAAAAATTCTAGGAGCAAATACGGCTCGAAATGGGTATATGGAAGGAAATGGCTATTGCGTTTCTTGGACTTTTGGTCATCTATGTACCTTGCAAGAACCTCATGATTATGAACATTTTTGGAAACAATGGCGTTTAGAGGTACTGCCAATGATACCCCCACGTTTCAAAATTAAAGTTATTGATAATCCGGGTGTAAAACGACAATTTGCTATTTTAGAAGATTTGATACAGAAGGCCGATCAAGTGATTAATTGTGGTGATGCGGGACAAGAGGGTGAGCTTATTCAACGTTGGGTACTTACCAAAGCGCAATGTAAGGCACCTGTAAAACGATTGTGGATTTCTTCTCTTACGGAAGAGGCTATCAAAGAAGGTTTTTCCAAGCTTATGGATGCCAAAGAATTTGATGCTTTATATGCAGCGGGTTCTGCGCGTGCCATTGGAGATTGGTTGCTGGGAATGAATGCGACACGTGCCTATACGCTGAAATATGGCAATGGCAAAAATGTACTCTCTATAGGACGTGTACAAACGCCTACTTTGGCCTTGCTCGTGGAACGTCAAAAGGCAATTACAAATTTTAAATCCGAGATGTATTGGGAACTCAAAACCGAATATCGAACGGGTATCTTTTCTAGTACAAAAGGTCGTTTCTCTACTAAAGAAGAAGCAGAGAAAATTGTACAAGAAATTGCGGCGCTCGATTTGGAAATAACCAAAGTGGAGCGAAAAAAAGCAAAAGAACATCCTCCCAGATTATTTGATTTAACTACCTTGCAAGTAGAGTGTAACAAAAAACTCAGTTTTTCGGCCGAGCATACTTTGCAAATTATACAGTCCTTATATGAAAAAAAATTAACGACCTATCCGCGGGTGGATACTAGTTTTTTGCCGAATGATGTCTACAAAAAGGTGCCTGATATTTTAAAAGGATTGACCCCTTATCAAAATTTTATAGAACCCATTCTTTCGGGAGGCCCTATTCGTAAATCGCCTAAGGTATTTAATGATAAAAAAATTACCGACCATCACGCTATTATCCCTACGGGGCAATTTACATCCAGTATGTCGATCGACGAAAAACGAGTGTATGATATGGTGGCTCGTCGCTTTATAGCGGTTTTTTATCCCGATTGTGAAATAGCCAATACCATAGTGATGGCAAAGGTTTCCGATTTTGACTTTAAAGCTACGGGTAAACAAATTTTAAATCCTGCTTGGCGTGTTTTATATCCCAAGGCTGCTCCTAAAAATGCAAAAGTAAATTTGGATACTAAAGAAGAGGCTGAAGAAGAGGGGGAGATAAAACAAGGAGAGGAAAATATGTTGCCAGATTATAAAGTGGGAGAAAAAGGGCCTCATATTCCAGATTTACAGGAAAAAGAAACGCAAGCACCTAAATATTTTACGGAAGCTGATTTGTTACGTGCTATGGAAACGGCAGGAAAACAAGTGGAAAATGAGGAATTGCGCGAGTTGATGAAGGAAAACGGTATTGGCCGTCCTTCTACCCGAGCCAATATCATTGAAACTTTACTGAAACGTAACTATATTCAAAAAGACAAAAAACGTTTGTTGGCTACGCCAACGGGTATAGAATTGATAGATACCATCGATAATGAGTTGCTAAAATCGGCTGAATTGACAGGGCAATGGGAGAAAAAATTACGAATGATTTCGGATGAAAAATATTCGGTTGCTGATTTTATGATTGAATTAAAAAATATGGTGGCAAAATTGGTGGATGGGGTGAAGCGAGCACAAAGAAAAACCATACCAATCTTTATTTTACTTTTGCTTACGAGTGTTTTGGGAAGAACTCTAGCGCACAGTTCGACTCCTAAAGATTTTTCTTGGTGGGATGCTAAGCATGGATACGATGGGAGTAAGTCGTGGACCGAATATTTAAAATATGCACCTGGTTTTTTTGGCCCCAATGCACTTCCAGTTCCTATGTTTTATAATGGGCAAATTCAGAAGGAATCTACGCTTAGTTTTGCTACGGATTTATATTGTGGTCATGGGGACAATACGGTGAATTTATATCTTAATTGGTATCAAACATTTTGGGACCATCGTATAGGAGTACAGCTTGATATGGTCCCTGTGGAATATTATCAAACCACTGCCGAAGTTCGAGATCTTCGAGCTTCTAGAGAGTGGGATGCGAAAGGTTGGGCAGGAGGAGATTTGGCTTTTTCCTTTTTTTTTCAAGTGATACGAAATAGAAAAGCGCCTGATATTGTCCTTTCAGCTGGTTTTAAAACGGCTACAGGAAATAAAAGTGGAGCGGCTCGCTATTTTGATGCCCCTGCTTATCATATTGATATTAATTTGGGTAAATCATTTCATTTTAAAGGATTTATTGATGCTTTAGAATTTGGCGGTACGCTTGGTTTTTTATGTTGGCAAACGTATTATCCAATGCATCCTCAAAATGATGCTTTTATGTATGGTTTGCGTTTGGATTTAGTACATAAAAATTTGCGATGGGAAAACCAATTTGGCGGCTATGTGGGCTATCTCCATAATGGGGATAGTCCAATGGTTATACGTACCCGTTTTCTTTGGGCTCAAAACCAAATTAATTATTTTATTCAGTATCAACATGGAATTAAGGATTATCCTTTTGAACAAATACGTATAGGGGTAGATTGGAAATTTATGAAAATTTTCAAAAAAAATTAATATTTTTTAATATTTTTTGAATTTAAAAAAATATATTGTACTTTTGAACCCTATAGTGAGGCTATAGAAAATTCAAAAAGTATAGAATCTCAGAAAATATACTTTGCTGATTTTAAATAAATTAAAAACACTTAACTTAAAAAAAATGATATCCATGAAAAAAAAATTGCCTTATTTATTAATATTTAGTTGTCTATGTGGAACTAGTGCTTCTTTTGCTCAATCGGGATTTGTAAGTGCAGGAGGGGATGTAAAAAACACTGCGGGGACTGTTTCCTCTAGTGTAGGGCAAGTTTTTACGGCCGAAGCCTCCAATGCGAGTGGTAGCTTACAAGAGGGAATTCAGCAAGGATATGTAATTACAGATGAAACGCCTGATTCTACCAAAATAAATTCGGATCTAGAGGTCAGTCTCACTGTTAAAGTTTATCCCAATCCAACTAAAAATAATTTAGTGCTAAGAATTGCGGATTATCAAATGCAAAAATGGGAATATATGGTCTTTGATATGAATGGGCGACGTTTGATCCGAAGACCTATTACATCGGGCGAAACAGAAATTCAATTATCCGATTTTGGAAATTCAATTTATTTTGTACGTTTGTTGGATGGGGGAAAAGTGTTACGGAATTTCAAAGTTATAAAACAAGACTAAATTAAAAAAAACGTTACGTAGATAGCGGTTTTTATCAAAAAAAAACGTATTTTTGCACTTCAATTTAATATTTTTATCATTATGCAACTTACAGCACGCTTAATTAATGTATTACCCGTACAAACCGGGCAAGGCAAAAATGGACCTTGGAAAAAACAAGATATCATTGTAGAAACGGATGGTCAGTATCCTAAAAAAGTATGTATTGCAATTTGGGGCGACAAGGTCAATGAAAGTGTATTGGTGGTAGGTACGATTCTAACAATTTCATTTGATGTGGAAAGTCGCGAATTTAATGGAAAATGGTATACCGATGTCAAAGCCTGGAGAGTGGAAGTGGGCGCTGGTGCTCCTGAAGGAGGTAGTGCTTCATATACCGCAAATAGTGCTGCGCAACTGCCAAATTCACCTGTTTCTGCACCTAATGCCGATAGTTTTGATGCCATGAGTAGTGCCCAAGAGGGAGATGATTTACCTTTCTAATCTAAATTGTTTGGCTTGCAGGGGTGAGTGTGACAAATTCTAAAGGATTAGTTTTATAAAAATTCTGAAATAAAAAAGAGAGTGTTTGATTTTCAAGCACTCTCTTTTTATTTTAATCCAATTTTAAGAAAAACTAGGATTTATGGTACTATATAGCCGTCGCTTAATGTTTTCATAAAACTGACGATGGCTTTTTCTTCTCGAAGACTCAGTTTGAGATCGCCTAATTCGGCTGTATTGACGGTGTTTGGGTATTCAGCCACAGGAAATTGATTGGGTAAATCACGTACATTGTAAAAATGCACAATTTCTTCTAAGGTCTTAAAATAACCATTGTGACCATAAGGGGCTGTTTGTGCTATATTACGTAAGGTGGGTACCCGAAATTTACCATTTTCATTTTCATTTTTTACAATTTCACCTAAACCGAAATCGACAAAGGCTTGTCCTTGCGGATTGTGTACTTTTGGCATTTGATAAAATGGATTTTCTAAATTTTTAGGAATCCCTAAATTATCATAGGTGTGATCGGTAAATAATACTTTCTTTGCTCCAGGATCTGCCTCGAGAATGTGACATTCCGCGCATTTAGCTCTTTTGGCATCGCTAAATAAAACTAAACCTTCCATTTCTTCTTTGCTGAGTTTTACTTTGCCGTCTAAATACGCATCGTACTTAGAGGAAAAGGAATTGATTTCAGCCGAACGTTGATAGGCTGCCAATGCATCACATATTTGATCAAAGGTTTTTCCTATGCTTGTCGATTTGCCAAATAAAGCAACAAAATCACCATAATAGGCGGCTTTTTTTAATTTTTGAACGAGCATGGAGTCGGATAAATTCCCCATTTCTAATAAATTTACAAACGGATTGCGAGCTTGAACCTCTAAGCTATTTACTCGTCCATCCCAAAAGAGGCCTCCTACATAAGTGCTATCCACCTTATCGTAATACCTACTAGGAACAAAGGCTGAATAGGCAATGGTGGGTGCATTTCGTTTAGAAAACAAGCCTATAACGGCGCCTTCGGATATCGCTCGATTTTCTCTATCTGCAAAACCTTTGGTGGCAGTGTGACAAGTGGCACACGACTGACCTATGGGTTCGGATAGATTTTCATCAAAAAAGATTTTTTTGCCTAGCTTTTCTATTGGACTTAGTTTTACTTGATGGCTTGGATTACAAGCCATCATAGTAAACGTAACGAATCCAATACTTACATATTTTAAATAAAGTTGCATTGGGTTTGTATTTTATGATTAATAGCTCCTTAAAATCAGCTCAAATGAAGTTTGAAAATGCTTATTTTATTTCTTTATTTACCATTTCTAAACTTTCTTTGATCAATTGAAAAGTTCGTTCAATATTGTTGTCTAAACCTACTGAGAAGCGAACTAATCCTTCGGACATTCCCATTTCTTTTTGTATGTTTTCTGGGATTTCAGAGGACGTGCTTTTTCCAGAGTTGCTAAATAAAGTCTTGAAATAACCAAGGCTAACTGCTAAGTAGCCAACGCCTTTATTCTGCATTATTTCCATCATTCGGTTGGCTCTTTCGGCGGTGTTCAAATCAATAGCAATCATGCCTCCATAGCCAAATTCAGGATTCATCAGTTTAGTAAATAAAGCATGATCTCTATGTTCTGGCATTCCTGGATAGTTGGCTTTTAAGCCTATTTCGGGGAAACGTTTAGCTAAATACATGGCATTGTAGCTATGTTGCTTCATCCGAATATGTAAGGTGTGTAGATTTTTGAGAATGCTAGAGGAACGCATGGGATCTAAAACTGGACCTAAAAGCATGGCGGTTCCATTATTTACATCAATTAAGGAATTGATATATTCTTGAGAACCACAAATGGCACCTGCTACACAGTCGTTTTTCCCATTAATAAATTTGGTCATTGAGTATACAACAACATCGGCTCCTAATTGAATAGGAGATACGATCATAGGTGTAAATGTGTTATCTACTACCAATTTAATATTACATTCTTTAGCAATTTTAGATAAAGCGGGAATGTCGGAAATCAACAACATGGGGTTGTTCATGGTTTCGGTGTAAATCATCTTGGTGTTGGGACGAATGGCTTTACGTACGGCTTCTAAATTTGTAGTATCTACAAAAGTAACTTCGACACCAAATTTTACGATGTAGTTTTTTAAAAAGGCAAAACTTCCTCCGTAGATAGTTGGACTAGATACAATGTGATCGCCTGCATTTACTATTTGCAATATGGCACAAGTAATGGCGGCCATGCCTGAGGCGGTTACCCAAGCGGCTTCGGTACCTTCCATGGCGGCTAAGGCGTCGGCAAGGTATTTATTACTAGGATTCCAATGACGAGAATACAGATAACAACCTTGTACTTCTCCTGTAAAAGTGCCGGTCATATCACCCCCTTTTAAGAAAGTATAGGTTGCAGAATCGGTTATGGAAGGGTTTACATCGCCAAATTCTCCAAATTGGAGAAGATCTTGAATTTTGCTTGCTGGATCAAATTTCATAATTGTAAGTGTTTTTAATTAGTATTTTTTTCAAGTTCGTATAATAGATTTAATTCGCTTAAAAATTGGTCGGCAGCAAGAAAATCAAGGGCTTTGGCTGCTAAATTCATTTGTTTTTCTACTTCCTTGATTCGTTTTTCTAAATCTGCTTGGGTTTTATACTGCATTACGGGATCTGCAACTATCGATAGTGGATGGTGCATATCATATTGTTTGGGTGCAATCCCTCTCGCTTTGGCTAAAGAATCATCTAACGCTCGTATAATAGGGGTAGGGGTGATATGATGTAAGGTATTGTATTCAATTTGTTTTTCTCGTCTTCTTTGAGTTTCTTCAATGGTTTGTGCCATGGCTTTAGTAATGCGATCGGCATACATAATTACTTTACTATGTACATTTCGAGCGGCTCGTCCAGCTGTTTGTGTCAAGGCTCGAGAAGAACGTAAAAAGCCTTCTTTATCGGCATCTAAAATAGCTACCAAGGATACTTCGGGCAAATCTAATCCTTCGCGTAATAAATTGACACCCACAAGTACGTCAATGGCTCCTGCACGGAGGTCGTTCAATATTTCTACTCTTTCTAAGGTGTCTACATCTGAATGTATATATCGACAGCGAATACCTGTATTAATCAAGTATTTACTAAGTTCTTCTGCCATATTTTTTGTCAGAGTGGTAACTAAAATTCGTTCTTTTTGAGCGCATATTTTTTCGATTTCATCCAAGAGATCGTCTACTTGATTTTTGGTGGGGCGGACTTCAATGGGTGGATCCAAAAGTCCCGTAGGACGAATGAGTTGTTCCACAATCACGCCTTGCGCTTCTTCTAGTTCATAATCGGCAGGCGTAGCACTTACGTAAATAGTTTGCCCTCGAAGGGCATCAAATTCTTCAAATTTCAAAGGTCGATTATCCATAGCGGCAGGAAGTCGAAACCCATATTCTACCAGATTTTCTTTGCGTGAACGATCGCCTCCATACATGGCACGAATTTGAGGAACGGTTACGTGACTTTCGTCTATGACCATCAAAAAATCTTTAGGAAAATAATCCATTAAGCAAAAAGGACGAGATCCAGGAGGTCGCCCATCAAAATAACGAGAATAGTTCTCAATGCCAGAACAATATCCTAGTTCTTTGATCATTTCAAGATCGTAAGTAACTCGGTCTTCTAATCGTTTCGCTTCTAGATGTTTTCCTATTTCTTTCAAAAATTCCAAATGTTTGCCTAAATCTAATTGAATTTCTCGAATGGCTTCATTCATACGAAGCGGAGACGTTACGAAAATATTGGCGGGAAAAATACGTATATCGTTTAGTTTTTCAATTACTTGTCCATTGTCAGGATAAATACTTTCAATACTTTCAATTTCATCGTCAAAGAAAATAATACGATAGGCAAAATCACCGTATGCAACATAAATATCAATAGTATCGCCTTTAACTCTAAATTTGCCTCTACTAAATTCGAGTTCGTTACGACCATATAGAGCACTCACTAAGCGAAGCATCAATTCTCTTTGAGTAAGATGCTGACCTACAGCTAATGAAATGATGTTTTCGTTGAAATCGGCTGGGTTTCCAATTCCATAAATACAAGAAACAGAGGAAACGATAATTACATCTCTACGTCCAGATAAAAGAGCCGCCGTGGCACTTAAACGTAATTTTTCAATTTCGTCATTAATGGCTAAGTCTTTTTCTATATATGTGTTACTAGAGGGAATATAGGCCTCGGGTTGATAATAATCGTAATAAGACACAAAATACTCAACGGCATTTTCAGGAAAAAATTGTTTGAATTCGCCATAGAGCTGTGCGGCTAAGGTTTTGTTATGGCTAAGAATTAAGGTGGGTCTTTGCAATTTTTCTATGACATTAGCGGCAGTAAAAGTTTTGCCACTTCCTGTTACCCCAAGCAATACTTGTGCTTGATCTCCGTTTTCGATACCGCGAAGAAGCTGTTCTATGGCTTGTGGTTGATCTCCTGTAGGGGAGAAAGGGGCATGAAGTTTAAATTGCATATATTTTAAATAAAGGACTTTTTGATATCATTTCTGCAAATATAACAAAAAGTCCTTATATTGATATTATTTTTTATGATTTGCGGAGAACATCTCTAAACGTTTTTGAAGATCAGGAAATTGATTTTCATTGACCAAAGATACGCAAGCGCGCAATCCTTCTCGTTCACTACCTGTGATACCTAAAGAGATGGCACTGATACCATAACATAACAATTCTTCAAGTAATAGATCCCCTGTAAAACCAGGATAAATAATGGTGAAATAAAATCCATCGGAAAGGTCTTGGTCTTCGTCTTTATCGTAGACCAATTGAAATCCGTTGTCGATAAACATTTTTTTCATTGCTTTGGCTTTTCTGCCATACACTTTGATCTCCTCCACAAAGTTGTAACTTCCGTTGTTTACTGCTTTTAAAATTGCGGCTAAGCCATATTGAGGAGAATGAGAGGTGCCTGAACTTAAAGGATAAATAGTGCCGTAAATCATAGTGTAGCCAAATCCTGTACTTTTGTAATAATTGGCAAAATTGGGGAAATCAGTATTGAAAAGTTTATCGGAAATAACCATCATTCCAATACGTTGCCCAGCATAACTAAATGCTTTTGAGCTAGATATAAACAAAATATACTTGTCGGTATAATTTGCAACACTCACTTGATAGGGTGGAAGTCCAGGTTTGGAAATATCACGACGGAAATCCATGCCAAAATAAGCTAAGTCTTCCATTACCACTACATTGTACTTATTGGCAAGTTCACCTATAATTTGAAGTTCTTTTTCGGTAAAGCAAATCCAACTTGGATTATTGGGATTGGAATAAAAAATACTGGAAATATTTCCTTTTTTGAGATAAGATTCCAATTTATCTTTTAATTTATCTCCACGGAAGTTGTAAACATCAAAACTCTCGAATGGAATTTGTAAAACCGAATGTTGTTGTTTGTGAACGGCAAACCCTGGGTCGATAAACAAAGTTGTATCTTTTCCTTTTTGTGCGCGGCTAATGGTTAAAAAAGCGGCAAAACTGCCTTGCATAGAACCAACGGTAGGGATACAAGACTCTGGAGAAACGTTTAAATTCATAAAGTTTTTCACAAAATGAGAAATTTCAGTTTTAAGTTCTGGAATTCCGTAAACATCTGGATATAGAGCTGCTACTCCATTGTGAAGCGCGTCTATTTCGGCTTCAATGCCAATTTTAGATGCGGGAAGACCTGGAATCCCCATTTCCATACGAACAAATTTCACACCCGTAGCGCTTTCAATATCATTGATTAACTTTTTGATTTCGCGAATGGAGGCTTTTCCTACATTTTTTAAATTATTGTCTTTAATTTTCTGACTAACAATTTCTTTGCTGATTAATGATTGACCCATATAGTATAATATTTTAATGATGACGAAATGAAAATAAAAAAGAACAAATTACAGCATTTTTTTGGGATTTTCCAAATGTTTTGTATCTCTGTTTGCTGTCAATATGTCAGCATTTATATAAAGTGGTATCTTTTTTGTATATTTGCGGCTTGTTAATGGATACTAACCTGTAAAAACACGGAAATAATGAGCAAAAAACATGCAGAAAAAGAGACTAAAGACTCGATTGTAAACGAAAAAGTAGAAACCTCTATGCCCGCTGAAAAAACAAGTGAAAAATTAGAGAATCAAACAAGTATAACCGAAGAAAATAAGGAAGTAGAAGATTTAAAAGTGCAGATAGCTGAATTAAATGACAAAAATTTACGCTTATTTTCCGAATTCGATAATTTTAGACGGCGAACAGCAAAAGAAAAATTGGAATTGATAAAAAACGCTTCGGAAAGTGTCGTTTTGTCACTATTGCCTGTCATTGATGATTTTGAACGAGCTTTAGAAGCACATAAAGGTGAGGATCAGACAACTACCAGAGAAGGGATAGAATTAATATACACCAAATTATGTGGCGTATTAAATCAGCAAGGATTGAAGGTGTTGGAAATAAAAGAGGGGGTATTTGATGCGGAAGAACAAGAAGCTGTGGCACAAGTGCCTGCAGCTAGCGAAGAATTAAAAGGAAAAGTGGTGGATGTGGTGCAAAAGGGGTATGTTTTGAATGGGAAGGTAATTCGATTTGCGAAAGTAGTGGTTGCCAACTAGTCCAAACTACAGCCTTACAAATTTAATATGATGCAGTCACTAAAGTACGATCCTTCGTAACAAAAAAAAATGTATCTTGCATTTTGAACTAGTTGACAAGCGTATTAAGTGGCAGGAGAGGATGGAAAATACATTCAAATTGATCAAAAGTGTTAATATAGGTAAATATATATAAAATATTAGAATTGATAATATTATGTCAAAAAGAGATTATTACGAAGTATTAGGGGTGGATAAAAACGCGAGTGCGGATGAGATAAAAAAGGCGTACCGGAAATTGGCCTTGAAATATCATCCAGATAGAAATCCAGATGATAAAAATGCAGAGGAATTGTTTAAGGAAGCAGCAGAAGCGTATGATGTGTTGAGCACACCCGATAAAAAGAGTAGATACGATCAGTTTGGACATGCTGGAATGAGCAATAATGGTGGTTTTGGAGGAGGTGGAAACTTTTCGATGGATGATATTTTTTCAAATTTCGGAGATATTTTTGGGGGGCATTTTGGCGGAGGATTTAGTGGGGGCGGTTTTGGTGGTTTTGGGGGAAGT
>JAVVPL010000070.1:0-5126 GCA_036655775.1 Bacteroidales bacterium
ATAAGCTATACTCGTTTTTCCTTCATTAAAATCGACACCCAGACCTAACCATATTTCAAATACTTTGTTAGGATTTGTTTTTTGTAATTGATCCAAATGATCAATACTTGCTTGTAAAAGAATATTTGGAAGTGCATTTTTCCATGAACTTCCATCGTATTTACCTTCGCCCATATAGGTCACATATAAACGCATTGTGTCGTGGATTTGTTTAGGCACAATTTCAATAGGTTTAATGGTGATGGTTTGTGTTATAGGTGAGCATGCCAAGACTTTGCCTTGCACTATACTCTGAATACTTGCTTCATATACTCCTGCGGATAAGTTCTTTATTTCTGAAGAAGTTTCTCCATGCATGGATACATTATTTTTTTTCCAAGAATAGGTATACGTTCCTTTACCTCCACCTCCGATGGCCGTAATTTCAACACTTCCATCCTGTGCTCCCACGCCACTTAATGGCAATCCAAAATAATTAGAAGTAATGGCAATAGAAGCCTTAAATTTTGGATACGTAGTTAGTTTTGACACATTTTTAGAAGCCTCAAATTTTGTATTACATTTACTATCCCTTACCTCTCTTACATAAAATACCACCGTATCTTTGAGTAAAGGGTAAAAAGCCGTAGGATTATAACTCTGCTCTTTAGGCGCTAAAATAACCGTATCTTTCGTAATTCTTTTCCAGCGATATTCATAAGGGGTAAGTCCACCCGTAGCTGGTTGATCGATAGTGATCAACCCACAAGGTTCACCATAACATAAAACCGTATCTATCACTTTCATTTTCCCTGGCTGAAATTGATCATATACACTCACAAAACCTTTTAGAGTGTCGGTAAGTCCACAACTAGTCACCACACAACGGAAATAATTCGTATCATACAAAATAGGAGTGATATACACAGCCGTATCCGCTGCAGCAAAAGCAGGCCCCCAAATTGTATCATTGGATGATTGCTCCCATTGATATGTATATACCCCGTTTCCACCTTCTGGAATCAATGTTAAACTCGTTTTTGTACCATAACAAATATCAGCAGTTCCCGTATATTTAATTAACTTCAAATCAGGTTTAATATCCAAAGTCCATTGACCTTTAGAAAATTCACCTCCCGTATTACAGTTGTTTTCTGAGACCTTACGCGTATAAACATAATTTCCAGAAAGAGAATCCTTTGGTATATACGTAGCCCCTTTGGCATCTTCACTTTCGATTTTCTGTCCATTTCTATACCATGAATACGTATACGTATTGGTTTCACTGCCTTGAGCCGTTTTTGTTTCACCAATTAGTGTAGGCTTTTGTTTAAAACAAATATTTTCACCTTTGGTGTCTATCTCCCCTGATGAGAAAGCGGGATAAGAAAGCACATTTAAAATAAGTGCTCGCACACTTTTTCCTTTGGTTATCCTCACAGTGTCTATTTGATTCAACTGTTTGCAAGATCTAGACACTATACCCGTACCTGAAGAAAGAGTGATTGGATCTATTGTGTTTTCAGAAGAAGTCCAAACCACATCGTTTACAATTGGATAGGTGAAATTAGATTTTAAAGAATCTTTACGTTCTTTATCGTTTATAAAAATAGGCAATACCGAAATAGAAGTTGCTTCTAAATTTTGCATACTTTTTAATGAAGGATATCGCAGATCTTCAAACACCCATTGAGTATTGTCTCCTAAAGAATCTTGCAAAGCCGTCCCCGTCATTTCTCGTGTTTTTTTGGCCGTAGACATCAATTCTGAGGAGGGTGTTTTTGTCATTTGAATATCTGTATAGCAAGTGCTCCCTAAATATTTGCGTTCCGCCTGAGTGGTAAGCAAGGCTTTATATCCTCCAAATGTATACGAATTACGAATAGAATCAGAAGAGTTGAAACCTATAAAGCCATTCACATCGACTTGTCCAGAACTTACACCTGCATTATAACAATATTCCATAACTGCCGTTGGCAAAGTTTCGCCTATTAATCCGCCTACCTTCGTGGATCCCAATACGTTAGCAATATTAAAACTATGAGAAATCAAACCCGCACTTTGTCCTACCAAACCACCCACATACATGCCATTTTCAAGCACACTTACATGAGCTGCATTATACGAATTAGTAATTTTACCAGACTTGTCCAACATACCCACCAAACCACCTACATAACTTCGTCCGCCAATAATCTGTGCATAATTATATACACTATCTATATGGCCTTTACTTTTCCCTGCCACAGCTCCCACATAATCCAACGCACTAGAAATAATACCACTTTGTATTGTGAAATTGTGCACATAAGCTTTGGAACCTAAACAGCCAAAAAGCCCCATCGCATTTTCCGCATTTTTGTACACCATTCTCAGATTACTCAATTTTTTTGCATTTCCATCAAAATGCCCTTCAAAAGGATTTAAAAGACTTCCAATAGGTATTAAATTTTTTGAATTTATTTCTTTCAAATCTAAATCATTGCATAATTTAATAAATTTATTTTTGAAATTGTCATTGCTATCGCTCTCTTGAGCCAATCCTGCAAATTCAGATGGATTGAAAATTAAAATACTATCTCCACTTTCCGATCTAAAAGCCCTAGCAAATTGTCCATTCCAAGGAGTTAATGCTTCCACATCTACTTTTAAAACCACATTTTCAGTAATTTTAAACCTATAATACAGATCTTCTGCAGCATAATTTGCACAGACATCCGCTGTACTATCTTTATCATTATATAAAATACCACCCAATGATTTTAAATTACAATTTACCTTGGGTTTAATTTTAATCCACACAGTATCCCATTTGGTAAATTTAGTATCCGCATCGATAAGAAGACCTGTTTTGCCTTTATAAGCCTCCACTTCTGCATTGGTCGGATTCACATTAACAAGTGTAAATTGACAATGTACATTGACTCTCGCATTTCCCACCATATCTTCGGCTTTTGCATTACAAGCAGTTGCATCCGACAATTGAACTACATGATAATCGTGAGTTTCAATAGGACTAACTACAAGTTCTAGATTAGAAGTTGTGGACGTTCTATCCTTTGTCTCACCTTCAAAACGATATAAGAAAGGAGGGGTTCCTTTAAATAGGAGCTTTAATTTTGCACTTTGCCCCAAATCAATACTTGTATCTCCTACTATAGTTACTGAAGGGCGTGCTTGTATAATTAATTTCCACTCCCCTTGCGAAGCTATCGCTTGAGTTTGACAAATACTATCGCTCACATAGCGTTGATATACATGGGTACCCACTGCTGTAAGTGAGGGGGTATATTGACTATCTTGAGCCATTTCAGAAACAATTTCCTTTCCCGACACATACCACGAATAGGTATACGGAGTTTGCCCCCCTGAAGGAGCTGTCAAATTTTTAATCGGAGCGTTGGCTTGCGCTTGACAAATATTTTGACCCGTTGAATCTATACTCCCCGCTTTGAACTCGGCATATTGTCGAATTTTTAGGGTATCACTATACACATCTCCACATTTTGAATCATTCACTTGACAACGCACATAAAAAACGGTATCCGTAATCAAAGCAAGCATAGAAACTGAGGAAGCATCGGCCGCTTCCAAATTGGTAAATAATTTATTATCTAGACTTTTTTGCCATTGGTAGGTTGGGGTGCCTTTTCCGCCACGAACATCTACTTGCAAAGCAAGCGGAGCTTGAAAACAAATTGTGGTATCTTTTCCTTTTTGTTTTACTTTGAATTCGTCATACACTTTTACTATCCATTGTCCATTGGAAGGTTTTTTGGAATTACATTCATTGTCACTTACCAAACGTTTAAAAATGGTATTTTCGGTCAACAGCATAGAGGGAAGCAATGAAAGAGAATTACTATTGGCAATTGGTTTTCCATTGGCAGTCCATTCATATATAAAAGGAGGGGTTCCTCCTGAGGCAGGTTTCAAATTTGCAATTTCAACTCTCGAACTTGTATGATAACAAATATCATCCCCTGTACTATCAATCGTTCCAACGACCAAAGAATCGATTTGACTTTCGTAGGCTCCTATATCTACAAAACCTTGGTATTTACGCGGACGATTAGTTATATCTTTTCGAATTGTTGTTTCAGCGCCTTTATCTACCAAAGGAGAGGAACAATAAGGATAATACGAATAAGGAGGAACAATGCTTTTAAATCGGGGCCCTTCGTTATTCATATTATCTTCATCTAAGCTAATATTTGCAAAGCCACTCAACAACAGCGCTTGCACTGCATTATTATTGGCAGGTTTTGGAGTTCCCTCTATTTGATTTTGTGTATTTCCCCATATCACCGTATTGTTCAAACTCATTGAATTGGCTTTCAGAGCCAATTTATTTTTCACCAAAGTACTTTGAGATACCTCTAAATTTCCCGTAGTCACAGCAACCCCTATCATTGTATTTTCAGCAATCACACATTGGTTAATTACGCCTCCTTCGTGAAGATATAAAGCAGCGGCGGTATCATTATTAAGCAAGGTATTTTGACCTATATATGAATTGGTGATATTTAATTTTTTGGATGAATAGATAGCGACTCCTTGGGTGTTAGCATTTCCCTTATTTTGAAATAAAGCACAATTACGAATGGTAATGGGTTGTACGGCATAAATACCCGAACCTCTGCAATCCTGTTTTTTGCCATCGGCATTTCCATCGGCAATATACAAACCATCCAAAATCATATCTACCGCACTCAATATTTTTGTAGTATCTCTATACAACACATGATACGCATTGGTAGCATCGCCTCCAGCCACAGAAATAGCGCCCGAAAGCAGTGTTTTATTTTTAAATTCCCAAGCCTCTATCAAACCATTCCCATCTAAATCTATGCGTGGACGCGTGGTTTCATCAATTATATCTTCGGTTCCATTTTCTCCTGTGAAACCACCATAAATATCGGTATGTCCTTTTAAAATAAATGATAAATTTCTATCAATCAAACCAAATTCTGATAAAGAAGAAGGATAGTACACCCCTTGCGAAATCCAAATTTCAAAACGTTCTCCCGTGGGAGGTGGCACTTTGGCTGCAAAATAATTCAAGGCCTTTTGCAAACTATTGGTTGAATTGGCCCAAGAGGAACCATCTGCATTTCCTCTACGTCGATCCGACACATAAATACGAT
>JAVVPL010000070.1:5138-11559 GCA_036655775.1 Bacteroidales bacterium
CTTCCACAGGTTTTTGATTTTCAAAAGCACCCCTATCCAAAGCCAGTATCAAACGTTTATCGCCATAAGCATCTAACACATCCAATTTATATTTTGCTAAAGACGCTTCATCGGGTAAATCCACCGCCGTGGATTCAATTAAAGGAGATATAGAGTCTAAACGATATGCACCTGTAATAATAGAACCAAATAAGCCTACTCGCCCTTTCTCATCTAAAAAATTGGGACCTTGAGGATCTTTGTTTTGATCACTCAAAACCAAGGGTAATAAGCCATATAAACTTACAAAATCATCATTGGCCGCAATATATTTAAATTCATGCAAATTAAGATCATATCCTCTACGTGCATCTCCCTTATCGGCAGCAAGTTTAAGGTTGGAGTTACGAGAAATATTGTCGATACTATTTCCCCAAAGAACCACACTATGCATAAATGTATAGGCATTTACATAGCAGCCCGATCCTTCATGAGTAGCTCTATTGTTAACAATTGTATTTGAAACCAAGTTTACTCTTTGGGTTTCATTCGTTATACTTGTGGCTCTATCACTCGTATATACACCCCCTCCATCTTTGGCAATACATTTTTCAATCAATGTTCCCGTTAACCAAGCACCTGGAAACACATACGCACCCCCTCCCATTTCAGAAGCCTCACATTCAGAAATAATACCCGAACGAAATACACTATTGCCCACTAAAGTAACGCCTCCAGCTCTTTTTTGTCCCGAATTTAATCCCTGACTATTGGCATTTCCAAAAGCTACTACCACCCCATCCACTAGAGCTGGTTTGGCTAGTGCAGAAGATCCATTGCCAAAAACCAACACATTATACACTTTTTCTTTGGAAGGTAAATATCCACTCAATAAAGTATAAATTTGATTTTTCAAACGATCGGTTCGATCATTTTTACTAAGCTCATCTCCTTTAAATCCACCATATAGACTTACTCCCGAAGGAACCACAAAACTCAAATCTCTAGGATTTGTTGAGTTCTGTTGTGCAAAAGGCGATTTTTGATTCGGAGTAATGCGAATATAGGTAGAATCCTTAAACGTATTCAATCCCACACCCAACCAAATTTCACCAAAGATATTCGTATTGTTTTTGGCTTGAGTTCCTAGATAATTTAAAGCATCTTGCAACAAATTATTTGGCAAGGCATTTTTCCAATCTTCACCCGAACGTTTCCCATCTCCCAAATTGGTTACATACAAACGTAAAGTATCTCCAATACTTTGCGGACTCAAAGTTGGATATATAATAGTGGCCGAAGCCGTAGCGGTACAACCTACGGTGTCCGTAATAGTAACTGTATGGAGTCCTTCGCCTGCATTGGTAATAAACGACTGTGTATTACCAAGCGTAGGAGTCCACGCATACGTATAGGGTTTATGAATAGAGGAAACCGTCATCACCTCTATTTTTCCATCTGTAGCTTTTTTGTGACTAATTTGAATGCCGTTATAATCGGAAGTTACCGCTATCGTAGCTGTAAAGGGTTTTTCAATAATAATCGTATCTGCACCATAAGAAGTAGTTCCTTCGGGATAACAAATAGGTTCCTTTATACTTCGCGTATAAATATACATACCTATTTCGGTACGAATAGTAGGTGTATAACTTTGGTTGGTAGCTCCTACAATATCTACAAACGTACGCCCACTATCTTTTGATATTTTCCATTGATAAACGGCGTCTAAGGATGAAGCAGACTGTATGCTTTTTATTTCAAAAGGTTCATAATTACAGCATACATATTGTTTCCCATTTCTAATTTCACCTGGCGTTTGCTTTTGTTTATCATCAATGGTTATTCTTGTATTATCTGTGATCGAATCACCACAAACATTATCAAGCATGGTGCATTTGAAAACATGATACGATTTTGCATCGGCCTTGAATGTATAAATTGGCGCATTGATAGGCAAGCGATCAAAGTCCCACCCCTCCACACTTGCATACCATTTGTACGTGTATTGTCCCGATCCACCAGCAACCCCCACAGTTAAGGTAATATCCCTTCCAGAACAAACATGCGCAGGCTGCATATACCCTGCTTTACGATAACGAGGAAAAACTACAACTTTAACCTCTTGTGAAGGAAATTTTTTAGTTTTTCCAGTATTATCAGATACCAAACAACGATAAAATAGAGTTGAGGTCAATGGCTCTGTGGTATAGCTTGCATTGGTTGCATTAGCTATATCCTTCCAATCACTGCCATCAGAACTCAATTGCCATTGGTATATTACACTTTTTTCAGTAGTGCTAACTTGTATGCCAAGAGTGGTAGTTCTTCTATGACAAATTGTATCTGGATCAGCCGTAGGTTGTTTGTCAATTGTAACACTATAGTTCAAAGTTAATTTCCAAGTACCTCCAGACAATACTTTATAGGAACAACGAGCAACACTTACCCAACGACGATACATATACACGCCATTTTCCGTACATTCTGGCGTGTAATTTTCTTCTGTTGCACCCAAAATAGGCGTATAAGTTGTTCCATTATCCACACTCACTTCCCATTGAAATGCACCTCCTGAAGGAATTGTATCACTTGTAATGGGGATTATGTTTAGATTTCTATTATTCAAAGATTGACCTTGAGTTTTGATGGAACCCGCATTGGCCACCGCGGAAGCAATCACTGAAGTTTTAGATACTTTACCTAAACTAGCTGTTAAAGTCACCAATATCGGCTTATCACAAGCGCTAGTAAGGGTTGCCGAATTGCCCTGGATTTTCAATACTGACGTATTCGAAGAACTCCATTGCACCGAATGCTTCGTCTCTACTGTGAAATTATCGGAAACCTTCCAACAATTATCAGGATCTGCCAATACAAAAGGAGAGGCGCAAAGCCTCACCCAATCATCTTCGGAAATTGCTGACAAACGAGGATATAGCCCTGCTTCAAATATCCATTTTGAAGGATCGCCCAAATTATATTTATTAGACTCATTCGATAAATTGTCACCTATAATTTCTCTTGTCAGTAAAGGTGCACTATTTAGCAATGCACCTACTCCATTAATGAGCAGAGTTTGATTTGTTTCAACTTGTTTATCGGTATAACAATTGCAAATGATGGAGCTTGTATAATTATTGCCTACCAAAATAGCATAATTATCTGAATTTTGGGTTTCTTTAGAGCCAAAATGATAGGAATATTCAATCACAGATCCTTGATCTGACTGACAGTTATGACCAAGCAAAGCCCCTAAAAACATATTCTTCGATCCTTCGTATTTAATTTTCCCTAAACTGTAAGTATATGAAATCGTATTGTAATTGGTACCCGCAATACCCCCAGCTCTAGCGGTTTTACATTGGTCCTCGATGGCAAGAGTGCCCACATTAAAACAAGAGATAATACGTCCTTTATTTTGCCCACAAATTCCACCCATTTCACATACCTCTGAAGAAGTTGTATTTTTGGTGGAAAGGCTACCTGTATTATACGAATTGAGAATTTCACCTTCTTTATTTTGAGCTGCAATTCCCCCCATAAATCGAGCTTTACCTTCAATGTTGATGTGGCTTATACAATTGGTTACTGTACCTGATTCAAGTACAGCCACAATGCCACCAACATAGCCTTCATTCTTCATATCCCCAACACTAAAAATCTTACCACTTGTATAACAATGTTTTACAGTACTCTGATTGCGGAGAAGGCCAACCAAAGCGCCTAAATTAGTTGATGGTGTTCCTATCTCTACTTTTTCCAAATTCAAATTCAGCACCTTTGCATTACTGTCTAATACCCCAAAAAGCCCTGCATACGAAAGGGATTTATATATTGACAAACCCGTAATTGTTTTATGATTCCCATCAAAAAAACCTTTGAATGGGGAATAGGTGTTTATACCAATCGGTGTCCACGGACCAGACATAAGGTCGATATCAGTCATTAATTTAAAATACTTGGCCGTCGTATAGAAGCGATCCGCATTGGTATTGACCACTAAAAGAGCTAAATCGCTTGCAGTGGCAATTTGATACGGATTGACAGAAGAACCATCTCCCCCACCATACGTAGCCTTGATATTGGCAGCGGGAAATTTTCCATTCCATTTACTTACAGTAGTTTGCGACAAAACTATCGAAGTTCCCAGTAAAAAACAATTCAAAAAGAGTAAGATAAAACGCTTCATTTTTAAAAAAAAGTATTAGTTCCGCACGCAATTCACTAATTGTTTTCTCTTACACAAAAAATCGATATGTCAAATTTGCGAATTCCGAGCTGCAGGATTTTAATTGTTCTGAATTTTTACAAAAAAATAAATTTAAAATCATATTTTACTAAAATCATTGGTAAAAAATGGCATTTAATTTATTGATTTAATTTAATTTAATTTAATTTAATTTAATTTAATTTAATTTAATTTAATTTAATAATATGCAAATTTACTAAAAAAATATGGTTTTACATAGAAAAATATGCCTATTTAATATTCCATATATCAATATAGATATAGATAAAATCTATATTCTAAAGCTAATTCCTAACACCCGCTTTTACCTTAGCCTTTTCAAGTCCCAAATTTATTTTAATGAATTATTTAAAATAATTCACTATTTTTGTACATCTTTTTGAAATTAAATCAACAATTTCAAAATTCTAGTTTATTAAAATTTTATATTTATCATGCAACTCCGAAAATATCATCTTTTTTTGTTAGCTCTACTTTCTGGACTATTATTGAGTTTAGGATGGCTTCCTTATGGGTATGCACCTTTTCTTTTTATTGGCTTTATACCTCTTTTAATTATTGAAAATCACATTGCAGAACACAAAGAGCAATTTAGTGGATTTGCAGTATGGGGCTATTCTTTTATTGCTTTTTTACTTTGGAATATTCTCACTACTTCTTGGGTCTATAATTCAACGCCAGCCGCCATTGCCGCCTTTCTAATCAATGCCATATTGATGAGTTTTGTGATTCATTTTTATCATATTTCACGGCTCCGTTTTTTCAATAAAGGAAGGCATTTATTTTTATTTCCCATCTATTGGATTGCCTTTGAATATTTTCATTTAAATTGGGATTTATCTTGGCCTTGGCTTACTTTAGGAAACGGCTTTGCCAATATTCCACAATGGATACAATGGTATGAATATACAGGAGTTTTAGGCGGATCGGCATGGATTTTAATTGTGAATATATGTCTTTTTATGTGGTTACAATCTTTTGTTTTACGCCTAGGTAAAAAAGCAAAAGTGGGCAAAGCGCTACTATGTGTGCTATTAATACTACTTCCTATAGGTTTGTCATTTTATCGATACAACAACTATACTGAAAATCAAAAAGCCATTGAAGTAGTAGTGGTTCAACCCAATATAGATCCCTATTCAGAACAATACAGCATTGCGCCCATAGAGGCCGTTGATAAAATGCTACACTTGGCGGAACTTAAATGCAATCCCGAAACGCGTTTTGTAATTACACCTGAGAGTATGATTCAAGAGTATCTTTGGGAAGAAGCCATTCCCTCTTCTCCTAGTGTACAACATATCCAATCTTTTTTATCGAAATATCCGCAAATGGAATTAATTGCAGGTTTATCGTCCTTAAGTACCGTATCTTCTAAGGAACCCAAAGATGCCTCAGTGAGAGAAATGCATCAAGGACAATTGCTTTATAGAGCTCACAACACCGCCTTATTTATCAGTCCTACAACTTGCAATCAAAAATATTATAAATCAAAATTAACGCCTGGAGTAGAAATCATGCCTTTTGCCAACTACTTGCCATTTATAAAAAATTGGGCTATCGATTTAGGTGGCACCGTGGGAAGTCTAGGCACAAGTAAGGAACGGACCGTTTTTGTTTCACAGTGGGATAGCCTAAAAGTGGCTTCCATTATTTGTTATGAATCTATTTATGGTGATTTTGTTCGCGGCTTTGTCCAAAACGGAGCCTCTTTGCTTTTTATCATCACCAATGATGGCTGGTGGGGTAATACACAAGGACATATACAGCATGCCGCTTACGCACGTTTACGTGCCATTGAAAATCGTCGTTCCATTGCACAATCGGCCAATACGGGAACTTCTTGTTTTATCAACCAAAAAGGCGAAATGTTTCGAGCCACCAATTATTGGACTAGTGCTGTGATTCGGAAAAATATGTATGTAAACAACAAACTCACTTTTTACACTCGCTACGGAGATATTATCGGCAGAGTTTGTTTGCCTACTTTTCTATTATTAATGCTTGTAGTTTTGGTATATGGCTATATTATTAAAGGAAAATTACGTACGAAAAGTATTAATTAATAAAAATTATCACCCATGAAAAAATTTATTCTTTTTTTTATTACCGAATATTATAACACGCCAAAACTAAACACGACTCCACATCTGGCCGCCAACAAGAAAGAGATTTCTGCCTTTTACGCGCTGC
>JAVVPL010000071.1:0-11547 GCA_036655775.1 Bacteroidales bacterium
ATCTACAACCCCTACGGTTGAAATGGCTGTGATTGATACCAAAGCCGACGGGGGTATTATTCTTACGGCTAGTCATAATCCCAAACAATGGAATGCTTTGAAATTATTGAATTGCAAAGGTGAATTTATCAATGCAGCAGAAGGACAAGAGGTGATTTGCCGATCGGAATCGTCGGATCTTTTGTTTTCTCAAGTCGATAGTTTGGGCTCTTATATTTATGACAATACTACCATCGACAAACATATTGCTTCGGTTTTGGCTCTTAAGTATGTAGATGTTCCCGCCATTAGAGCCGCCGATTTTAAAGTGGTTGTGGATGCGGTCAATTCAACGGGAGGCATTGCAATTCCTCGATTATTGAAAGCTTTGGGAGTGGAAAAAATAACTGAATTATATTGTGAACCTACGGGGCTTTTCCCCCATAATCCAGAGCCATTGCCCGAAAATTTGAAAGATTTGTCTCGTAAAGTAGTAGAAACTTCAGCGCATCTAGGTATTGCTGTTGATCCAGATGTGGATCGCTTAGCTTTAGTTTGTGAAAATGGCGAGATGTTTGGCGAGGAATATACCTTAGTGGCTTGTGCTGATTATATTTTAGGAAAAGAAAAAGGCGCTACGGTTTCCAATTTATCTTCCTCTCGAGCATTGGAAGATGTGACCCTTTCGCATGCTTGTAGTTATTCTACAGCTGCAGTAGGAGAAGTAAATGTAGTAGCTCAAATGCGTGCAACTCATGCGATTATAGGTGGAGAAGGGAATGGTGGAGTAATTTATCCTAGTTTGCATGCAGGACGAGATGCCTTGGTGGGAATTGCTTTATTTTTGACTCATTTGGCATATAAACTAAAGGAAGGCTTTCCTTCGGTTTCGGCTCTACGTGCTAGTTATCCAGCCTATACAATTAGTAAAAATAAAATTGAATTACTGCCTTCTATGGATGTGGATGCTATCTTAAGTACAATCCAACAAAAATATAAAGATAAAAAAATACATACCATTGATGGTGTAAAAATAGAATTTGATAAGGAGTGGGTACACTTACGAAAATCGAATACTGAACCTATTATTCGTATTTATGCCGAGAGTACGACGCCTCAATTGGCGGAAGCATTGGCTCAACGATTTATTGAGGAATTAAAGTTGATTGCAAATTTAAAATAAATAAAACATGAAAACAATTGCCAATACCTCATTTGAGGGGAAAAAAGTTTTAGTGCGTTGTGATTTTAATGTTCCATTGAACAAAGAATTACAAATTACAGACGATACTCGTATTCGAGAAAGTTTGCCCACAATTCAAAAACTTTTAAAAGATGGGGCGGCACTTATTTTGATGTCGCATTTGGGTCGACCTAAAGAAATAGGGTTTGAAGCCGCTTTTTCATTGGCTCCTGTTGCCAAACACTTAGAAAAATTACTTGGTGTAAACGTACTCTTATCGGATGCCAAATTTGGGGAGGAAACCCAAGCATTAGCCCATAAACTTAAAGCAGGAGAAATACTTTTATTAGAAAATTTACGTTTTTCCCCAGGGGAACAAAAAGGGAATCCAAACTTTGCTAACTATTTAGCATCCTTAGGAGAGGCTTATGTCAATGATGCTTTTGGTACTGCTCATCGTGCGCATGCCTCCACGGCAGTTATTGCTGAATGCTTTCCTAAAGATAAATATTTTGGTCTTTTGTTGAATAACGAAGTGGTCAATTTAGAAAAATTGTTGCATCATGCAGAACATCCCTATACTGCTATTATTGGGGGAGCCAAAGTGTCGAGTAAAATTGATGTACTTCGTAATTTAATTTCTCGTGTCGATAATATGATTATAGGGGGAGGTATGGCTTTCACGTTTTTAAAAGCTATGGGAGGCGAAATTGGAAGTTCGCTTTGCGAAGAAGATAAATTGCCTTTAGCTAAAGAAATTATGGAGGAAATGAAAACGAAGGGGGTGCATTTATATTTGCCCATAGATATGGTATGTGCAGATAAGTTTGCCAATGATGCAAATAGTCAAGTGGTGGAAGCCATGCACATTCCGCAAGCTTGGATGGGACTAGATTTGGGCGATAAATCGATTGCTTTGTTTGAAAAGGTTATTTTATCGTCTAAAACGATCCTGTGGAATGGACCTATGGGTGTATTTGAGATGGAAAATTTTAAAAAAGGCACCTTAGCCATTGGGCAAGCCGTAGCTTTAGCTACGGAAAAAGGCGCTTTTTCAGCAGTAGGAGGTGGTGATTCCGTAGCGGCAGTCAATCAATGTAATTTGGCGGCCAAAATGACCTATGTTTCTACGGGTGGTGGAGCCATGTTGGAATATTTGGAAGGCAAAGAATTGCCAGGGGTAAAAGCAATCTTAAAATAAACCAAAATTAATAGCGTAAAATAGAAGAAATGAATAAAAACTTTTTTTGTGTAATTATGGCTGGTGGCGTGGGAGCTCGTTTTTGGCCTATGAGTCGAACCGATTATCCAAAACAATTTATAGATATATTGGGTACGGGGCAAAGTTTGTTACAACAAACTTTCAATCGTTTCAAAACGGTATGTCCTGCCGAAAATGTGTTGGTAGTAACCAATGAAAACTATAAATCTTTAGTTTTAGAACAATTGCCTGAAATCAAAAGTTCGCAAGTGTTAACCGAACCTCATAGACGGAATACGGCCCCTTGCATTGCGTATGCAAATTATCGAATCAAAAGTATGAACCCTAATGCAATAGTGGTGGTGAGCCCTTCCGATCATATTGTATTAAAAGAGGAGATGTTTCATCAAGTAATTCTTTCGGCTATGCAGGCTGCGCAAGAAAATGATTGGCTTATCACCTTGGGTATTCGTCCTCATAATCCGAATACGGGTTATGGATATATACAATATGATGAAAATATTATGTGTGCGGCCAATAATCAAATTAAAAAGGTAAAAGTATTTACCGAAAAACCCGAATTGGAAATGGCAAAATCATTTTTGGCTAGTGGCGATTTCCTATGGAATGCGGGTATTTTTGTTTGGTCATTGAAAAGTGGAATGGAAGCATTTAAAACCTATTTACCCGAGATTGATTCGCTTTTTGATGCCGAAGCCGATAAAATGGGAACGGCCGAAGAACATGCTTTAATTGATAGAATTTATCCTATTTGTAAGAATATATCTATCGATTATGGCGTGATGGAGAAAGCAAAAAATGTATACGTACTTTCGGCAGATATGGGTTGGTCGGATTTGGGAACCTGGGGTTCATTATATGAGTCGAGACCAAAAGATAAAAACGCAAATGCCATTGTTGGGAATAGCGTAATGACGTATCAAACCCAAAATTGCATAGTAAATATGCCCAAAGACAAATTAGTAGTATTACAGGGTTTAAACGACTATATTGTAGTTGAAGATCATGAGATTTTATTGGTTTGCAAAAAAGAAGAAGAACAACAAATACGTCAAATTGTAAATGATGTACTGTTAGAAAAAGGAGAAAAATACATATAAAAAACAGAAAATGAAAAAAATAATAATAGGATTAGTGGCTTGTATTACCTTATGTAATGTGCAGCTAAAAGCAGATGAAGGAATGTGGTTACCTATGTTTATCGAAAGATTGAATCAAGTCGATATGCATAAAATGGGCTTGCGTTTAACGGCCGATGAAATTTATAGTGTCAATCATTCTAGTTTAAAAGATGCAATTGTTCAATTTGGAGGCGGTTGTACAGGAGAGATGGTATCCAGTAATGGTTTACTTCTAACAAATCATCATTGTGGGTATGGACAAATTCAGTCTCATAGTACGCTTGCAAACGATTATTTAACGGATGGTTTTTGGGCCAAAACACAGGCGGAGGAATTGCCAAATGAAGGCCTTACTGTAAAGTTTTTAGTTCGGATGGAAGATGTTACTCGACAAGTAGTAACGGCTTTAGGAACTAAAGAATTGAGCGAAATTGATCGAGCAAAAAAATTGAATGTGATTTTTGATAGTATTGAAAAAACTGCGGTTGCCAATACCCATTATATAGCACAAGTGAATAGCTTTTTTGCTGGAAATGAATTTTATTTATTTGTATACGAAGAGTTTGAAGATGTACGATTGGTAGGCACTCCCCCCATTTCTATAGGTAAATTTGGAGCGGATGCCGATAATTGGATGTGGCCTCGTCATACCTGCGATTTTTCTGTTTTTAGAGTTTATATGGGAAAAGATGGAAAACCCGCCAAATATAGCAAAGAAAATATTCCCTATCAACCAAAACAATTTTTGACCATCTCTTTGTCGGGGGTCAAAAAAGGAGATTATGCTATGATTATGGGCTATCCAGGTAGTACACAAAGATATCTTACCTCATTTGGGGTAGATCAATTGGTAAATATACAGGCTCCTACAATTGTAGATATTCGTCGTGCTAAATTAGATATTATGGATGAATTTATGCAGGCGGATCCATTGGTTCGTATTCAATATTCTTCTAAATATGCGGGAATAGCCAATTATTGGAAATATTTTATGGGGCAAGAAAAACAATTGAGAAAAAACAAAGTTACAGAAAAAAAACAAGCTATAGAAGCTGATTTTGCTAGCTGGGCCGAATCAAATGCCGAATATAAAAAAGTGTTGAGCAATTTGAAAGAAGCATATACTAAAATTTCAGCAACTGAAAAATTGAAATGGTATACGATTGAAGGAATTGCTAAAGGTCCTGAGATTTTTGCTTATTCAAATAGTTTTAAACGATTGTTAAAAGCATTGGAAAGTGGGGATACTATTCTAATTCAAAAAGAAGTAGCATTATTGAAAGCGAGTGCACCTTTGTTTTTCAAAAATTACAATCAAGCTTTAAATGAAAAACTATGTACTAAAGTATTTACACAATACGCGGCTGAAATTTCTAAAGATCAGCAACCTCCTGCTTTTATCAAATGGGCTGAAAAAAACAAAAATCAATACGATAAATTAACGGAAGAAATATTTAGCAAAAGTATGATGTCTTCGATGGCTAAAGTAGAAGCTTTTTTGGCCAATCCAAACGCAAAAGAATTGGAGTCCGATCCTGCCTATGTTTGGATGAATACGTTTTTTACTAATTATGATGAACGTAGAGACAAGGAAGCGGAAGCGGAACTACAAAGCGCACAACGTTTATTTGTCAAAGGTTTGCAATTGATGCGTGAAAATAAAAAAAATGCACCAGACGCCAATTCAACCATGCGTTTGAGTTATGGACAAGTATTGGATTATGTTCCTGCGGATGCTGTGCAATATGATTACAAAACTACTTTAAAAGGGGTCATGCAAAAGGAAGATCCTAAAAACCCCGATTTTATAGTGCCTGAAAAATTAAAACAATTGTACGAAGATGGCGATTATGGTATTTATGCTACCGATAGCAATTTGGTTACTTGTTTTTTGACCACCAATGATATTACGGGAGGTAATTCGGGCAGTCCCGTCCTCAACAATAAAGGTGAATTGATAGGGCTTGCTTTTGATGGCAACTGGGAAGCAATGAGTGGTGATATTTTTTATGAACCCACTTTACAACGTACCATTGTGGTTGATATTCGCTATGTATTATTTATCATTGATAAATTTGCAGGAGCAAGCAATTTAATTGAAGAATTCAATTTTACAAATAAATAAAATATAAATACAAAACACTCACGGAATTAGCCATTAAGGCATAAACACTCTAAACAGAATCCATTATGGACGAATTAAGCCAAAATTCTCAAGAATTAGCAAATGCTAACACTATCAACGAAAGCAATGCTATAACCCCTATCCAGATTGAAAATACGGAAATTTCTAATGTAATTGAAGACATTGAAACACATCAAGTACCTATGGTTGAAGAACCCTTAGAGGAAGAGGTGGACGAAAATCAAATTATAGTACTTACCGAAGAAGAAGAAAAAAAGATATCCTCTTATTCTCGTGAAGAATTAGTTGAAAAATTAGAATATTTTTTACAAGAAAAAGAATTAATCAAAGCTAAAAATAGTATTGCTTTGCTTAAATTGAATTACATTCAAAAAAGCAAAGACCTAAAAAAAGAAGCCTTAGAACATTTTATTACCGAGGGTGGAGATAAATTAGATTTTACCTATTTGCCTGATGAAATTGAAAATCGATTTCAAGTAGTAACTCACAAAATAAAAGAGTTTCATCAAAAACAAAAAGAAGAAAACGAACGTACATTAGCCGATAATTTACTAAAGAAACAGGCTGTATTGGAGCAACTGAGACAATTAATAGAAACGGATGCACCTCTTAAACAAACCTATGATGAATTTCATAAATTGCAAGATGCTTGGAAAGAAATAGGACAGATAGCACGTAACGAGGTAAATAATTTATGGCAAAGTTATCACTTTTTGGTTGAGCAATTTTTTGATAAGGTGCGTATAAATAATGAGCTTAGAGATTTGGATTATAAAAAAAATCTAGAACAAAAACTTCAATTGTGTGAGAAAGTAGAAGAATTGTTATTGGAAGAGTCCTTAAATAAATCGTTTAAACTTTTGCAACAGTACCATGAACAATGGAAAGAGATAGGACCTGTAAGTATAGATAAAAAAGATGAAATTTGGGAACGTTTCAAAACGGCTACCGATGCAATTAATTTGAAACGTAAAGATTATTACGATCAAATGCAAGGGGCAATGGAACAGGCACTCTTGGCTAAAACCGCAATTTGTGAAAAAATGGAAATTCTTCTTTCTAAAGTGAATGCTAGTATTAATGAATGGAATGTTTCAACGGAAGAAGTGGCTGAGTTATTAAAAGTATGGAAAACTTTGGGCAGAGCTGCACAAAAGCAAAATGATGAGATTTGGGATCGTTTTAAAGGAAGTCTCAATGCTTTTTATGATGCTAAAAAAGAATATTTCGATAAAATTAAAGATGAGCAAATCAATAATTATAATTTGAAATTAGATTTATGTGCACAAGCTGAAAATATTGCACAAGAGCGTACGGATTGGCGTGCGGCTACGGATGAATTGTTGCGTTTGCAAAAACAATGGAAAGAAATAGGGTCGGTGCCTCGTAAATATGCGGATAAAATATGGAAACGTTTTAGAGTTGCTTGTGATGCTTTTTTTGACAAAAAAGCGGTGCAACACAAAACTATCAAAGAACAGGAATTGGTCAATATGCAAGCAAAGGAAGCTTTGGTGCTCAAAGTGAAAGAATTGGTATTTACGGAAGACAAAGCTGCAAATTTGCAAAATATTCGAGAAATACAACGTCAATGGACCGAAATAGGTCATGTGCCTATGAAGGAAAAAGATCGTTTATATATGGATTTTAGAGCAGCTATCAATGCCCAATTTGAAAAAATTGGTATGAAGTCGAACGATCAAAGAGGCATTATGGGTAGAATTTCAGATATTGAAAAACCTGAAGATGCCACACATTTGAATAGAAAAGATATTTCTCAATTAAGTAATAAAATCAATCAAATGAAGGAAGATATTTCTTTATTTGAAAACAACATTGGTTTTTTATCTCGTTCTAAGAGTTCGGATGTATTGCGTCAAGAATTTGAAAATAAAATTCAAAAAGCAAAACAAGAATTAGCTCTATTGGAGGCCAAATATAAAATTATTCGTTCCGCAAAATAAATCGTTTACGATCACTCTATGAGAATTGATATTATCACGCTGTTTCCTGAAATGTTTGATGGGATTTTCCAACATTCTATTCTAAAACGAGCACAAGAAAAAGGACTTTTGGAAGTTCATTTGCACCAACTGCGCACGTATAGCAAAAACAAACAGCGTTCAGTAGATGATTATCCTTATGGTGGAGAACCGGGCATGGTAATGTGTATCGATCCAATTGTAAATTGTATAGAAAGTTTACAAGCACAACGAACGTATGATGAAATTATTTTCACTAGCCCAGATGCGCCTGAATTTACGCAAGCAATGGCCAATGATTTGTCATTGTTCCAAAATTTGATTATCTTGTGTGGGCATTACAAAGGTATTGATGAGCGGGTGCGCGAACATATAGTGACGAAAGAAATTTCGATAGGTTCGTATGTGTTGTCGGGTGGGGAGTTAGCGGCAGCCGTAATTACAGATGCCGTGGCTCGTTTAATTCCAGGGGTTTTAAACGACGAAACTTCGGCCCTAAACGATTCATACCAAAACGATTTGTTATCCGCTCCTGTCTACACTCGTCCCGCGGACTATAGAGGCTGGAAAGTGCCCGCAATTTTGTTGTCGGGAAATGATAAATTGATAGCCGATTGGCGTATGCAAAAGTCCATAGAACGGACTTTGGAACGAAAACCAAATTTGTTAAAAGAATAAACTATGGGAGCATTTAAGGCTTACGACATTCGAGGAATCTATCCTGAAGATTTTACAAAAGAGGAAGTCTATAAAATCGGTTATTTTTTGCCAGAACTTCTAAATACACGCAAGGTATTGGTAGGAAGAGATGTGCGTTTGTCTTCTCCCGAAATATTTGCTTATTTGTGCGAAGGGATTACGGATGCGGGAGCCGATGTATATAATTTAGGTTTGGCTACAACGCCTATGGTATATTGGGTAACTGCTAAGTTTGCTTTTGATGCTTCGGTGATGATTACGGCTTCGCATAATCCCAAAGAATATAATGGATTAAAAATTTCAAGAACTCATGCTTTACCTGTGGGTTTGGATACGGGTTTAGGGGAATTGCAAAGATGGTTGACCGAACGTCGGGTACATGTTTTTAAAAAGAAAGGAAATCTTATTGATTTTCCACAAACTGAAGTGTATTTGGCTTTTCAAAAAAAACAACTTCCAGAAATTGCAAATTTAAATATTGCGATTGATTGTTCTAATGGAATGGCAGGATTGTTTGTGCGGGATTTGTTGGGTTATGCGCCTCACTATATTTTTGAAGATTTGGATGGTACTTTTCCTAATCATGAATCCAATCCATTGGAGGCCGAAAATATTGTGGATCTTCAAAATTTGGTACGCAAAGTGCATGCAGATATTGGTGTTATTTTTGATGGGGATGCGGATCGAGTTATGTTTACAGATGAAAATGCTAAATTTATATCTCCCGATTTGATGATCGCATTGATGGCTCATCATTTTTTGGATGCGGATCATCAAGGAGCCACGGTATTGCAAGATATTCGGAGTTCAAAAGCGGTAACTGAATATGTGGAAAGTTTGGGTGGAAAAATGAAAACCTGGCGAGTGGGTAGAGCGTATGCTGCCGCAAAAATGAGAGAAATAGATGCTTTGTATGGAGGAGAACTAGCAGGCCATTATTATTTTAAAGAATTTTATTATTCAGATTCGGGTTTGATGGCTTGTTCTATTATATTGGGTATTTTTAGCGAATTTAAAAAACAAGGCAAAAAAGTATCGGAAGTGATTGCACAAATAGCTAAGTATGCTAATTCAGGAGAATTGAATTTTAGATTAACGCGAAAACAAGAAGCCATGGAAGCGGTTAAAAACTTTTTTCTCAATGAAGAAAAACCAAGTGCTTTTTATGATTTTGATGGGTATCGCATGGAATATCCACATTGGTGGTTCAATATTCGATTATCAAACACAGAACCTTATTTACGATTGATTGTAGAAGCGAATACGCCCCAATTATTGGAAGAAAAATTAGAGAAAATAAGAACAATTATAGAAACGTATTCTTAGGGAGGGTAGAGCATGGCAAGATTGAAATCAGATATAAAAATAAAAAATAAAAAAGCAGAATTTGAATATTTTTTGCTCGATAAAATTGTGGCGGGCCTCGTGTTGACAGGCACTGAAATTAAATCGATTCGAGAGGGGAAAGCCAATTTGAGTGATGCGTTTTGTTGTTTTTTGCAAGATGAACTCTATGTGAAAAATATGCATATTTCAGAATATACGCATGGCACACATTATAATCATGAACCGAAACGTGATCGTAAATTATTATTAAATAAGCGCGAACTTCGTAAATTATTGACCAAAACTAAAGTAAAAGGCTTTACCATTATTCCTGTACAATTGTTTATTGATGAACATGGGCGTGCTAAATTAGAAATCTCCCTTGCCAAAGGAAAAAAAGCCTACGACAAGAGAGATGCTTTGAAAGAAAAAGATTTGAAACGAGAAATGGATAGAAATTTCTAGTAGACTATTTCGCAATTTTGGATGCTACACTTTTTTTAGTTGTGCTTTTTTTTGCTGTTGAAAGAGGTTCTACTTTGGGTGTTTTCTTGCTTGCGTTTACTGTTTTTTTCTTATTTTTGGCAGGGGCTTCCATATTGTTGATGACAATTTCTATCTTTTTATCTTCTTTATGGTAGTTTACGTGTATAATACAGCCTTCAAGAAGTTTGCCTTTGATAATTTCTTCTGCAATATTATCTTCAATATGGTGCTGAATGGCTCTTTTGAGAGGTCGAGCTCCTAAATTGGCATCCCAAGCTTCTTCGATTAAAAAATCTTTAGCTTCCTCGCTCACCACCAATTTCATATTCATCTGTTCTATATGTTGGTAAAGATTGGCAAGCTCAATATCAATAATTTTAAAAATGTCAACTCGTTTTAAATCGTTGAAAATAACAATATCATCAATACGATTTAAAAACTCAGGCGCAAATTGTTTTTTGAGTGCACCTTCGATTACGCCTTTGGCAAGTTTTTCTTTATTTTCTTCTTTCGATGCGGTGTTGAACCCCATGCCGATTCCAAAGTCTTTCAATTGGCGAGAGCCAATATTGGAGGTCATGATAATGATGGTGTTTTTAAAATCAATTTTGCGACCTAAACTATCGGTGAGTTGTCCTTCGTCCAATACTTGTAATAGTAAATTAAAAATATCGGGATGTGCTTTTTCTATTTCGTCAAACAAAATAATAGAATAGGGTTTCCGTCTTACTTTTTCGGTGAGTTGACCGCCATCTTCATAACCTACATATCCTGGAGGTGCTCCAATTAAGCGTGAGATTGCAAATTTCTCCATATATTCACTCATATCAATACGAATGAGTGCATTTTCGGAATCGAACATATACTTGGCAAGCATTTTAGTTAAATAGGTTTTACCAACTCCAGTGGGTCCTAAAAAAATAAAATTACCTATGGGTTTCATGGGATCTTTTAAACCCGTCCGATTCCTTCTAATGGCCCTTACAATTTTTGAAATTGCTTCATTTTGTCCAATAACTGTATTTTGTAATTTTTCTTCCATATTGCGTAGCCGTTCCATTTCATCTTGAGCTACTTTTTGTATAGGTACACCCGACATCATTGCTACCACTTCGGCCACATCTTCATCACTAACTTCGATGCGATTTTGTTTTGACTCTTCATCCCAATCTTTTTTAGCGGTACGTAATTTTTCTTCTAAAACATTAATTTTATCTCGAAGTTTTGCCGCTAATTCAAATTTTTGGGTTTGAATGGCTTCTAACATTTGGGGCTGTAGAATGCTGATTTTTTCTTCTAACTCTAACACCCGTGGAGGAACATTGATATTGATAATATGCACACGTGCTCCAGCCTCATCTAATGCGTCAATGGCTTTGTCGGGCATAAATCGATCTGTAATA
>JAVVPL010000072.1:0-11228 GCA_036655775.1 Bacteroidales bacterium
TATTTCGCAGGTACTATTATGGGATCTAAAATTGCTTTAACGGTAGATATTTTGAATACATATTATGTATTTGACAAATTACAGTGTGAACTCACCTCCTCGGCCATCACGTTTAAAAATTGTCAATTTAAAGATTCCGTGTATCAATCTATAGGTATATTAAATGGTACCATACAACACAATAATTTTAAAGATATTCGTTTGGGATTAAATATAAATGCAAAAAAATTACTGGTACTCAATACCATGGCGTCTAAGGCGGATATTTATTCAGGCAAAGTGTTTGTGAGTGGTTTGGCAAGTATTAAAGGGGATATAGATGATATTACCATTGCAGTGAATGCCAAAACAGACAAAAATTCATCTATTAGTTTTAATATGGCAAGCCAAACCGATTTAAGTGAATCGAGTTTTATTCGTTTTTATAATCCTGTGGCCGATTCCATAGCTAAGGTGCAAGCCCTTAAGTATAAGCAAAAGGTTAATCCAATTAAAATTAATCCAAAAAATAAATTTAAGTTAATTTTGAATTTAGAAACAACTACGGATATGGCCGTAGGTTTAGATATACGAGATGTAAGTATGACGGGGCAATTGTCAGTTAAAGGCGATGGTGCTTTGCGATTTCAATATGAATTACCCAGTAATACGAGTTCTTTGTTTGGTACATATACCGTTCAAAATGGTATTTTTGATTTTTCTATGCAAAATTTATTAAATAAAGAATTTCTCATTCAAAATGGAGGAACTATTGCATGGACAGGTAGTATAGAAAATGCAACACTGAATATTAATGCCCTATATCCTGCACGAACTAGTTTGTATCCAGTATTAGCTTCAGTTTCAACATTGAATACAGAATCCGATTTAAAACGTAAAGTTAATGTAGAAAGTGTTATTCAGATGACAGGGAAATTGACAAGTCCACATATTCAATTTGATATTAATTTATTAAATGTTGATCCAGCAACCAAAGATTTGTTTTTTAGTGTGGTTAATAAGGACAACGAAAGTGAAATGCTTAAACAAACCTTTTCTTTACTTATGTTTAATATGTTTATGAATACGGGAGATAATTCAATGATGCCTTCTTTAGCAAATACCGCTTTAGCTTCTTCTTCGGAAATTATTTTTAGTCAATTCAACAATGTTTTATCCAAACTGAGTAAAGATTTCGATTTAGGTGTCAATTTTCGTCCTGAAGATAATATGAGTACTTCTGAATTTCAAGTGATGATGTCGGGACAACTTTTTGATGAAAGACTTACCATTGATGGTAATATTGGAGTGGGGGGAGCTACCAAGGGGCAAACTCCAGATCCTAAAAATGCGAGTAATATTGTAGGCGATATTAGTGTGGAATGGAAGTTTACCGATAAACTCCGATTGAGAGCTTTTAATAGGTCTAATGAGCAAGATTTAATGAGAAACCAATCTTCGTATACCCAAGGCTTAGGTATTGTGTATAGCCGTGATTTCGACTATTTAGGGGAATTGTTTAGGCAACCCAAAATAGCCAAAATAAAAGATACCACCTCTACGAAAGCAAAACGCCCTAAAATTAAATAATTTTGAGGGCGTTTTTGCAATTTATTTTGGAGGATAAAATTACCGTACTAATTTAAACATTTGTGAAGTTCTTATTTTTTTTAAGCCTGAAGCATCTTTGTCCCAAGAAAACCAAGTGACGAAAGCTTTGCCTACCACATGGTCTTCGGGTACAAATCCCCAATAACGTGAATCGGCAGAATTATGTCTATTATCACCCATTGCCCAATAGTAATTCATCGTAAAAACATATTGATGGCTAATTTTTCCATCTATAAAGATATTGTTATTTCGGATTTCTACTTGATGGCCTTCGTAAACCCGAATAGCTCGTTCATAAATGGCAATATTTTTAAGATCTAGAGTTATTGTATCTCCTTTTTTAGGAATATAAATAGGCCCATAATTATCCACATTCCAAGGATATATCTCGGGTGTAAATGGGAATATACGAGGATCGGCAACGCCAGGCTCCATTGTTATAGGAAGTACTTTTTCCACTTCTGGCAGTTGTTCCAATTGGTTCCGCATGGCATTGGTTAGAGGAATATAGGCATAGTCCGAATTATATAAAATTTTGATATCATCTTTTGATACCCCTAATTCTTGCCATTGACGTTTACTCACCACCATGGGATTGGGAAGAATTTGATAATTGAATTGTAATTTGGGCGGATTGATAGCTTTTTTACCATTGATGTAGACTTGCGTATTACGAATTTCTAAGGTGTCGCCAGCGGTCCCTATGCAACGTTTTACAAAATTCTCACGTTTGTCAACGGGGCGAACTACAATATTTCCAAAATTTGTTTTATCTTGCCAAACTCTATCACGTCCTACTTCTTTAACTAGTACATTATAGCTAATATTACTTTGATACATTGTGGATACCGTGTCTCCATCGGGGAAATTAAACACAAAGACATCATTTTTCTTTATCTCTTCAAAACCAGGAAAACGAAAATAAGGAAGTTTGATCCAAGTTAGAAAGGATGGCGTATTGCTTGTAAATGGGAGCGTATGATGTACAAATGGAAAAGTTAAGGGTGTATTAGGTAAGCGAGGACCATAGTGAACTTTACTTACAAAAAGAAAATCTCCAACCATCATTGATTTTTCCATAGATGAAGAGGGGATGGTGTAGCCTTTAAAATAAAAGGCATGTATAATTAAAGCGGCAACTAAAGCATACATAATGGAATCAAACCATTCTCTAAAAACACTTTTGCTCCGCTGAGGTAATGTTTTGGGATTGACAAATTTTTCTTTTTTTACTAAGGTCAAATAAGGGAAATAGATAAAAGGAAAAAGAGCGGCCAAAAAATATTCCCAAATTTTATTCCTCTTAAATCCTTCGGATGTGTCCACACAAAGTAACCATACAATGAAAACATCCAAAAAAGGAAATAACAAAAAGAAAAAATGCCAAGGTGATTTACCTAATATCTTTATCCAACGCCAAGGTCCATAAAATGGAACCAAAGTAATCCAAGGATTTTCACCCGCTTGTTTAAAAATTTGCCAAAGTGAAATACTCATCACAATTGCTATGCAAAGGATGGGGAGTATGATATAATACCAAATCATTATCATGATTTATTTTTTTGTATTTTTATCCAAGACTTCATCAATCATTCCATATTCTTTAGCTTCAATAGCGGTCATCCAATAATCTCTATCGGCATCTTGCCAAATTTTATCATAGGTTTGATTGCTATGAGAAGAAATAATTTCGTACAATTCTTTTTTTAATTTTAGAATTTCACGAGCTGTAATTTCAATATCGGAAGCTTGTCCTTCGGCTCCTCCAAGAGGTTGATGTATAAGGACTCTAGAGTGTTTTAATGCAGTCCGTTTACCTTGTTCTCCTGCACAGAGAAGAACCGCTCCCATCGAAGCAGCCATACCTGTACAAATAGTAGCCACGTTCGATGATACATATTGCATCGTATCGTAAATACCTAAACCTGCATGTACCGAACCCCCAGGTGTATTTAAGTAAATTTGGATATCTTTATTTGGATCAACAGAATCCAAAAATAGCAATTGTGCTTGAATAATATTGGCTACCTCATCATAAATGGGCACCCCTAAAAAAATAATGCGATCCATCATTAATCGAGAAAATACATCCATTTGTGCCACATTGAGTTGGCGTTCCTCAATAATAGTAGGTGAAATATAATTGCTTGCCAGAGATTCAAATCTATTCAGATTTAAACTACTAATACCACAATGTTTCGTGGCATATTTCCGAAATTCGTTTTGCATTTTTTGTGTTAGTTTTGTTCTTTTTTCATCAACGCAATAAAGTCGTCAAATGCAATTTTTTCAGTATCGATTTTAACAAGTGTTTTGAAAAGTTCAGTCATTTTTGTTTCATACAGCATGTCGTATACTTTTTTAACCTCTTCTTTGTTTTCAAGCATAGAATCCACAAACATATCTACTCGTTTCATCATTTCTTCGTCCCCGTCATTCATAGGAAAATATTGAGAAATTACATTTTCCTTGTAGAATTTTTTGATATCTTCTTTACTTACTGTAATATTGTGATTACTGATGATTTTATTTTCGATAATTTGCCATTTTAAACTTTCTGCATATCGAGCGTATTCTTCATTTATAATTTCGGCCGTAAGTTTTTGATCTTCGCTGCTAAGCAGTAACCAACGTTTCAAAAAATCGTCAGGCATTTCAAATTTAGTTGAATCTACAATTGCCTTTATAACATCATTTGTAAACTTTTTATCGGTTTCACGTACATAAAATAGCGCAGACTCTTTGCGAATTTGTTCACGAAAATCGGCTTCCGTACTTATGTTTTCTTTGGGATATACTTGTTTGAATAAATCTTCATTAAGTTCCGCTTCTTCTACAGCAGTGATACTTTCGATATGAAAACGAAATTCTCCGTTTAGTTTTTCCGCTTCTTCTTTTTCAATGTGGAGCATAGCCGAAATGTCAGTATCGTTTTTGAAAGCCTTGGATAGATTAAAATCAATTTCGTCTCCAATTTTTTTGCCTATAAATTTCTTTTGAATTGTTTTTAAGGCAATCATATCAATAGCAATTGATGTTTTAGTTTGTAAACCACCTTCTTTAATTTCGCCTTCTGCATTTAATTCAAAAATTTCGCCTCCTAATAAATCGGTTTCGCTGGCTTTTTCAGGAGAAGACACTTTGCCATGACGACGGCGGATGTTTTTGATATAATCATCAACCATAGCGTCTGAAATTGAAATCTCATAATTTTTAACATTCAATTTATCTAAGTTGATATCAAATTCGGGTGTTAAACCCAATTCAAACCAAAATGTGAAATTTTCGGCATTATCAAAATCCATACTGCTTTCTTTATTGCTAGCAGGTATAGGATGCCCCAAAATTGCAATTTTATTTTCTTCAATATATCCCATCAACGAATCCGATAATATCTTATTTACTTCATCAATAAGTACCGATTTTCCGTACATTTTTTCCACTAATCCGAAAGGAACTTTTCCTGGACGGAATCCTTTTATTTGCGCTTTTTGTTGTTGCGTTTTTAATGTTTTGCTTACTTTCTCTTTGTAATCGGCAGGACTTAGCTCTATTTTGATAAATGCACCAAGTTTGCCTTCGTTTTCTCTACTGATATTCATTCGTTTGTATTTTTATATTTTTTTTCAAGATGCAAAGGTACACATTTTAGAGCAAACAAAAAAACAGCATTTAGTATTTTGATAAGCGGTATAAAATATGTATCTTTGCAAGGAAATATTTATATTTGATAAGGGATAAGAGGCTTCTACAATAGGCTTTTTTTTGAACATTGTCATATCTTTCTATTCATTTTGTCAAACTACGTATTAAAAATAATATCGATGAAGAAGGGATGTATATTCGGTTTATTCTGCTTGATTTTGAGTTCATCTTCTTTGCTCTTTGCACAAGTGCAAGGCGAAGTGGGGGCGTATTTGTTTTCTACGGCAGGCGGTTTTGAATATTGCCAAGCATCCAATCCTACAAAGATATCCTATTTAATGTCTTGGAGTATAGGAGAGCCGATAACTGAAACTTTTGCTGCATCGAAAAAACAATTGACTCAGGGCTTTTTACAAGCACAACCCATACCAAAATCACCTACCGCCCTTGACACTCTTTTAAGTCAAGGAAGCACGGGCGAATTCGCCTACAAAGTCAAATTGTATCCCAATCCTTGTACTTCTATAGCCTATTTGTCAATAGCACAGGCTCAAAACGAATATTTTACCTTAGAAATAAGTGATATCCAAGGTCATTTACTCCAAAAAATAAATACAAAAACAGGCTCTACGATTGTGAATTTGGATTTGTCCGATTATAGAGCAGGCATGTATTTAGTTCGTGTTCATGCACATTTGGACAATCAAAGTAAAGTGTTTAGAATTATTAAAAATTAAATACAGATACCGATTATTTACATCGTACATAATATTACAATGAAAAAAATTAAAAAATATCTTATCCTATGTTTGAGTTGTGGTCTCAGTCTCAGTAGTGTTTTTTCCATACATGCAAATCAAGTGCCACAGGCAATCAAATATCAAGCTGTAATTCGAGATTTGAATGGACAAGTTATTTCTGAACGCAATGATATAGATGTGAAAATTAGTATACATCTTCAATATGCTACAGGAAAGATTGTATATAGCGAAATTCATTCAAATATAGAATCCAATGCGTATGGTATGATCCATTTGGAAATAGGACGAGGGGTAAGCACCAAAGCTAGTCCATCTTTTGATAAAATAGATTGGGGGGCAGGTTCTCATTATGTACAAGTAGAAGTCCAAATCGCAGGTCAGGGATTTACGCAAATGGGAATGGCTGAATTACTTTCCGTACCGTATGCTTTATATGCAGCCACGAGCGGAGACTCTGTGTCATTTGCGGGTTTACGTCATGATATGTTGCCTAAATATGATACTGCTTCACGGACTCTAGTCAATACTTCAATCTCTCAAGCACAAGATGGAAGTCTAGTTGTTGTAAGTCCTTCGGTTCGTTTTTTTAATCCTAAAGCTAAATTAGGATATCAATCGTATACATTTCCATCGGAATTAGGTCTTAAAGGGCAAGTTTTGTATATACAAGATGCGATGGGTACTCTAGCTTGGACCAATAATAATGGCGGAGGTTCTGGAGGAGGTTCTGATTTAACGCATTTAAAAGATCGGTATTATCCTTATTGGGATATTTCAAAAAACAACTTGATAGATGGGAGCATTAAACAAATTGGTAATACGCTGAGTGTAGAGTCGGATCTTACTTTAGACAAAACACTTTCAGTACAACAAAAAACAACTTTTCAAGGAGAGGTTCTCATGCAACAACCATTGCAATTAGATAATAATTTTATTTTTAATGGCTCTCTTTCTGGAACTAATACTATACAAAAAAACACCTTAGCTACGGGGCGAATTTGGGTAGGTGATGCCAAAAATGTATCGAGTGAACTTTCGTATAAATTTCCAATCTCAGTTTCATCTAATCCTTTTCAATTTTTAGGAACTAATGGACAAAAAGACACTTTGGTTTGGCGAAGTTTTGAAACAAAAGGAAATATATCTATTAATAAAGATACGCTCTGTGTTATTCCCAATGCAAGCGTACGCTTAAGTGTATCCTCAGGAGATGTAATTTCATTAGATAGTAATGCAATATCCATTTCAAGCATTCCAATGTCACAATTTTTGGGCGTATGGAAAAGTAAGGCCGATACCATTTATAATAATGGGGATCTTAATAAAACCTGTGTGGCGATTGGTACAAGCCAAGCAAAAGCTAAATTACATCTTGAAAATGGAAATATGTTGATTAAAAATGGCTCTTTTACGAGCACCTCAACTTTAGAGGCTAATGCTGTGGAACCTTATAGTGGAGCGGGTATTCGTATGATGTGGCATGGAAAAAAAGCGGCTTTTCGTGCAGGGGGTGTCGAGGGACTGCAATGGGATGGGACTAAACTTGGATTGTATTCCACCGCTTTTGGAAAAAATAGTATAGCTGAAGATTATGCTTTTGCGGCAGGCCTAGAATCTCAAGCAGGTAAACATTCCATAGCTTTGGGTAATACAAATATTGCCAAAGATAGCTCAATGGTAGTGGGTATGCATAATACGGGCGAAAGTGCCTTTGTTATGGCTTTAGGGTATAAAAATACGGTGTCAGCGCCAGGTGCCTTTGCTTTGGGACATGATATAAAAATAGATGCAACAACAAGTACAGATGGAGGAACCTATCCTGCTAGTTATTCTTTTGCCATAGGACGCGATAATAAAATACAGTCCCCCGCTTCTTTTGCTATAGGCAAAGAAGTTGAAATCAATGGAACAAAATCGAATCAAATTGCATTAGGTAATCAAATTACCATAGAGGAGTCTTCCAATGCAATTGCCATAGGAAGTGGTCTTTTAGCAAATTCTTTTAAAATTACAAAAGCCACTAGTGCTATTGGTATTGGACGGGATGTAAATATGGTCGGAAACAATAGTATTGCCATTGGACAAAATGTGAGTGTGGGAAAAGAACATATTGCAATAGGTGGATTGGGTACAGGGACTTCACCTGGAACAAGTATAAAGGGTGGGCAAAAATCCATTGCGATTGGGTATAATAACACCTTAAATGCAGCCGCGGGATATATGGTGGCTTTGGGGAGTAATTTGCAAATATCCGAGAATACTTCTGTTGGTATAGGAAAAGATCATGAGATACGAAGTGGAGGTATTGAATCTGTAGTTATAGGCAAAGGAATTGTATGTAATAGAAATAGAGTGATTGCTATAGGAAGCGATTTGAACGTACTAGATATTAACAATTGTACTGTATTGGGATATATTGGAGGAAATAATCCCATACATACAGTATCCTCCTCTCTTCTTTCTCCTGGCGATGGGGAAGCCTTGATCGTTTTAGGAGGAGAGCCTTCCACATCATCCGTGTTTAAAGGGATTACTCTCTTAGGTACACGAAAGGGTGATTTAAAAATTCCTGGTGATTATTATGGAGGAGCCTCGCATCTAACTTCGGACATCCGTTTAAAGGAAAATATCAATCCTTTAGTTTCTAATCTTACTATTTTGGATTCTATAAGTCCAGTAACCTATAATTTTATAGCTGATCAAAATCGAAAAATGGAGATTGGTTTTATTGCTCAAGATGTACAACGTTATTTCCCTAGTTTAGTTTCTCAAAGTGGTGGATTTTTATACCTTAACTATACAGGACTAATCCCTGTTCTTTGGAAATATACGCAAGAACAACAAAAGAAAATTGTTTCTCAACAAGCTCAAATAGATGAACTAAAAGTACAATTAGAAGCCATCAAAGCTAGCATTCAAGAACTCAAAAAATAGGAATAAATAAATTATGGAAATTAATACCTGTCCTCTCATTAGCATAAAACATTTGTCAGTTTATCAAAAAAACACACTCGTACTCTCTGATGTAAATATATCTATAGACAGAGGTGAATTTGTTTACGTAATAGGTAAAACAGGCACTGGCAAAAGTTCTTTATTAAGAATTTTATATGCAGATATTCCTATCAAAGAAGGAAATGTAAATATTGCTGATTGGGATTTAAAAACTTTGCAATCCAAAGATATTCCATTTTTTCGTCGTAAATTAGGTATTGTATTTCAAGATTTTCAATTACTATCTGATCGGAGCGTACATGATAATTTAAGCTTTGTGCTTAAATCTACACAATGGAAAGATAACAAAGCCATAGAAACTAGAATTGAAGAGGTTTTAACGAAAGTTGGCTTAACTACCAAGTCGTATAAAATGCCGTATCAATTATCGGGAGGGGAACAACAACGTTTGGCTATCGCCCGCGCTTTATTAAACGATCCTGAGCTTATTTTGGCCGATGAGCCCACTGGAAATTTAGATCCAGATACTTCGGAAGAGATTATTAGATTATTGCTTGAAATAAGCCAATCGGGTCGTACGGTTGTTTTGGCTACACATGATTTCTTAATGATAAGTAAATTTCCTTCTCGGATTTTAGTTTGTGATGCTGGTCACGTATATCATGAAACCTTATAATAAATTTTTCAGCGTGTTTGCATTGTTTGAATTTGAAAAAACACCTTTAAATAAAAGGAATCTTTCATCAACCAATTTATCGTCAAATTCCAACAGAAAGAGTTGTTCTATTTTTTCTTTAAATTCTTGAGGAGTCTGTGCAAGATGACAATAGGATTCAAGACCACTCCCAGCCACTAGAATGGAATTGCATAAAATAAAACGTCCTTCAAACAAGCTTTGTAATAATTTCAATTTAAGTCCAGATAAATTAAAGGATAACAATAAATGAATATGTGCATTTCGGATCCAATGGTCCATTTCTTCTGTGCTAGGCGATTCAATTAATTCTATATTTTTAGTTTTTGCAAGCATCTTTTTTAATTTTAATGTTGGTTTTCTACCCGCAATAACGAAGCGATGAGGCGAATTTAGAGCAATATTTTCTACAATATAGTGCACCACTTCTATATTTGAAGATACCGATAAATCGCCATGAAATAAAATATAATCGGATTTTCCTTTTTGACAGACAACTTTTGATACCGCATGGAACGCGGGCAGATAATATACCTTTGTGTTTGGAAATACATCTTGAAAATGGGTCGTGTCTAAGTTGGAAATAGCCAATAAATATTGTGCATATTGTAACTGCTTTTCAAAATGTTTGAGCCGTATACTTTCTATAAAAAAATAAATTTTTTTGAAAATATTTTTTTCATCTTTGCCAAGTCCTTTATAATATAGGTGTTCAATATTGCAAGGTCGAACTATTTTTTTTCGTTTATTTAAAGCAGAATGATTCAAAAAACCACAAGTGTGTAACCCTTCAAATAATATCGGATAGTCATTATTAAGTAAGTTTTCTAAAAGTGGTTTTAATTTTCTACTTTGTACAATATAAGGCTTGTATCCAAAAGCAGAAAAGAGCGCTTTTTTACGAGGATAATAGTATATTTTTTTGCAATATTTTTCCAATTCAACATTCTGTTCTCTATCATATAAAAAACAATGCAAATAGATTTCAACACCTGCTTCATATAACGCTTTTATTTTGTAAAAAACATCAATTACACCTCCGTAAGTGGGAGGGTATGGAATCGTAAAAGCGATGATATTTATTTGTTTATTTTCCATAATTTAACACCATTATTTTAAATTTTCAATTATGTTTTTTACTATTTTTTGTTCTTCTTCCCAACATAAAATTTTCTTTGCTTTCTTTGTGTTTTCAACGTATACAGAATATTGTGTTTGATCATTGAAAATTTCTTGTATTTGCATGGCTATTTGCGCAGGATTATGTGAGCGTAACAAACTGCCTATGGTGTATTTTTGTATGATGTTTTGCATTTCTATCAAAGGGGATACTAATACTGGGATTTCCGCCTGTATGTAGTCAAACAGCTTGTTTGGCAAGCAGTATTTATAATTTAAATTGCTATCTTTTTCCAAGCTAATACCCAAATCGGCAATAGATGTATAATCCATCAATTTTTCTAAAGGAATACGCCCTGTGAAAATCACTTTATTTGATAAAGATAGAGCCTTGGTTTTTTGTTTTAAATCTTGCAAAATATCGCCATCGCCAACGATTAGTAAAATACAATTTTCTAAAAAAA
>JAVVPL010000072.1:11238-11477 GCA_036655775.1 Bacteroidales bacterium
TCAATAGCTTCTTCTATGCCTCGATCTATATTAATGGCTCCTTGGTAGAGAATAATTTTTGTTGCTTCTGCAATTTTCAAATCCGTTTTTAAGGATGAAATTGCTTTTGTTTTTTGTGTGGGTACATTCCGAATCACATGGATGGGAATTTTGTATTTATTCGTGTAAATATCCGCAATAGAATCACAGACTGTAATTACATTTTTCAAATGTGGAAATAGGCATTTTTCTAGGCGTTC
>JAVVPL010000073.1:0-11059 GCA_036655775.1 Bacteroidales bacterium
CTTTTGAAGGCATCACTTCGGCTTTATCGGCGCCCGCTTGCAATATACTTTTTTTCCAATACTCAGCACAGAGAAGCATATCCTCTTTATGAGAGATTTCAGAACTAATGGAAGGGATCCGAATAAGCCCAAATAATTCGTCCAAAAATCGCTGTTTATGAGTTTCTATATAGGTTTTGATAGTATCCATTTTATTTTCTAATTTTTAGTTTATACAAACTTCAAAGTTAAGTTTCTTTTTTGAAAAAAACAAACAAAAATAGATTTTAACAAAAAGCCTCTTGTAAAACTTGTTTATTAAGAGAATACGTTGTAATTTTGAACTTTATTTGGCTTGTATAAAATTTAAATTATATATAATTACCTATCTAAAACTCATTTATCATGGCAAAAACAAGAGTAGCTATTAATGGCTTCGGACGTATTGGACGTATCACTTTTCGTAACCTCCTCAAAAAAAACAATGTTGAAGTGGTTGCTTTCAACGACTTAACGGATGCTAAAACCTTAGCTCACTTATTAAAATATGACTCCGTACACAAAAGATTTGACGGAACAGTTGAAGTAGAAGGAGATAGTTTAGTCATCAACGGCAAAAAAATTCGCGTATATGCCGAGAGAGATCCTGCAAATTTACCTTGGAAAGAATTAGGCGTAGATGTAGTAATCGAATCGACGGGTATTTTCCGTAATCGTGAGAAAATGGGTAAACACATCCAAGCAGGAGCTAAAAAAGTAATTTTGACAGTACCTGCCGACAATGCAACGGATGTAGATGCAACCATTGTTTTGGGCGTAAATGAAGAAAAAATAACTAAAGACTTGGTATTTATATCCAATGCTTCCTGCACCACAAACTGCTTAGCTCCTGTTGCCAAAGTATTGAACGACGCTTTTGGTATCAAGCGCGGTTTGATGAATACCATTCACTCCTACACCAACGACCAAATTATTTTAGATGCTCCTCATAAAGATCTTCGTCGCGCTCGTGCAGCTGCCGTATCTATTATTCCAACTAGTACTGGAGCCGCCAAAGCCGTAGGTTTGGTAGTACCCGAACTTGCAGGCAAATTAGACGGATTTGCTATGCGTGTTCCTACACCTGATGGATCGGTAGTAGATTTAACAGCCGAACTTAAACGCAATGTAACCGTAGAAGAAATCAATAATGCAATCAAAGTGGCTGCCGAAGGTCCTATGAAAGGCGTATTAGAATATTGCACCGACCCTATCGTGAGTATCGATATTGTAGGAAATCCTCACTCTTCTGTTTTTGATGCAGGTTTGACCAAAGTTATGGACGGTAATTTTGTAAAAATTGTTTCGTGGTATGATAATGAATTTGGATATTCTAATCGCGTAGCTGATTTAGTTACCAAGCTCATATTTTAACACCTACCTCTACTCTTAAACAGAAATATAAATTACATTTTTTATTTTCTTTAAATAGTATGTAAAGCTCTCCTCGTTTTTGCGGGGAGAGTTTTTTTCATTGATGTTTTAAAACTTACTTTTGTGCAAAAGCTATTAGATACTGTTAATAATCCCACCGATCTTAAAAAGCTAAAAATTGAAGAACTTCCTATACTATCGGAAGAACTTCGTCAATATATTATCGATGTAATAGCCAATCATCCAGGGCACCTAGCCTCTAGCTTAGGTACAGTGGAACTCAGTGTGGCCTTACATTATGTTTTCAATACCCCTTACGATCGAATTGTGTGGGATGTAGGACATCAAGCCTATCCACATAAAATCCTAACTGAACGAAAAGATCGATTTTACACCAATCGGATGTACCACGGGTTAAGTGGGTTTCCTTCAATGAAAGAAAGTCCGTATGATGCCTTTGGCACAGGACACTCCTCCACCTCTATTTCCGCTACCTTAGGTATGGCCGTGGCCTCACAACTCAAAGGTGAAACCACAAGACAACATATTGCGATTATTGGTGATGGAGCTATGACGGGAGGCTTAGCCTTTGAAGGGCTCAATAATGCGGGCATTTCCAAAAGTAATATTTTGGTAATTCTCAATGATAATGGAATTTCGATAGATAAAAGTACAGGTGCGCTTAGTAAATATTTCACCAAAATTGCAACTTCGCATTCCTACAATTCTTTTAAAAATAAAATATGGCATTTTTTGGGAGATGATACCGATTTAGGACAAGATTCTCGCACCTTTTTAAGTACCATCAGCACGGCTTTCAAATCCTTGTTTTTCAGACAAAGCAATTTATTTGAATCCCTCAATTTTCGCTATTTTGGCCCTGTGGATGGGCATGATGTCAAAAATTTAGTCAAGGTACTCAATAAACTTAAAAATATTCAAGGGCCTAAAATTTTACATATTATTACAAAAAAAGGAAAAGGACTCGAACGAGCTGAAAAAGATCCCATACTATATCATGCCCCAGGCAAATTTGATAGCAAAACAGGCAAACAAATTATCCCAAAAATTAATTTAAGTTTAGCTCCCAAATATCAAGATGTATTCGGGAAAACCATGATAGAATTAGCTCAAAAAAATCCTGCCATCGTAGCAATTACGCCTGCCATGCCTACGGGCTGTTCTTTACATTGGATGATGGACAAAATGCCCGAGAGAGTTTTCGATGTGGGTATTGCCGAACAACATGCAGTTACTTTTGCCGCAGGTTTAGCCAGTCAAGGGATGATTCCTTTTTGCAATATTTATTCTTCCTTTATGCAACGCGCCTACGATCAAATAATTCATGATGTTGCCTTACAACATCTTCAGGTGGTACTTTGCTTAGATCGTGGCGGATTGGTTGGCGAAGATGGAGCCACACATCATGGCGCTTTCGATTTGGCTTACCTCAACCCTATTCCCAATCTTATTATCTCTGCGCCCATGAATGAAGCCGAATTACGGAGTTTAATGTTCACGGCTCAATCGAGTAACAAAGGTCCTTTTGTAATTCGTTATCCACGCGGTAGAGGCGTTATCCCTCGTTGGAAAACACCTTTAGAAGAACTTTCTGTTGGAAAGGGACGAAATCTTCAAAATGGCGAAAATACCGCAATTTTATCTATTGGTCATATTGGAAATTCCGCCACCCAAGCCATTGCTCAAGCGCAAACACACAATCTATCTATTGGCCATTATGATATGCGATATTTAAAACCACTAGATGAAGAATTATTGCATCAGGCATTCAAAAAATATAAAAATATTATTACCCTCGAAGACGGAGTAATCAAAGGGGGACTCGGGAGTAGTATTTGTGATTTTGCGATTAAACACCACTACACAAATCAAATTTGCACACTCGGACTACCCGATTATTTTGTTGGTCACGGAAGTATGGAAGAATTACAAAGAGAATGTAAAATTGATGTGCCCACTATTTTAGCAACTTTATTATCTATGGAAGCATAAAAAAAGGGAAAACTAAAAAATTAGCTTTCCCCTTTTTATTATATTGTTTTTGTTCTATTGCATTTCCTTATCCATGCACTTGCGCCAACATCTTTTCACCAAAATTACACCCATACTCAAAAGCACCTTTAAGTTCTGCTTGCGAGGGTTTAAATTTGATAAAATAACTATCTCCTACAAAATTCAATTTTAAAGTTTGAATATTGGCTTCGATGATAGAGCGCGTTTCGCCACTCCAACCATACGATCCAAAAGCCCCTGCCATTTTAGCACGATCACGAATAGGTGATAATAAAGCAAAACAAGTATAAATTTGAGGTAGTGCATTTTGATTAATCGTAGATGACCCAAATACATACCCATTGGCTTGTTCTATACGCATACCCAATTCTTCGACAGGCATTTTTTCAATATCACATAAGTCAACCTCCAATCCACAAGAAGACAATCCCTCTCCTATTTTTTCAGCTAGTTGGGCCGTGTACCCGTAGGCCGACACATACCCAACAAATACACGTCTAGCTTGTGGCAATTGTACATATTCTTGAGACATCTTCTCTGATAATTCCACATATCGTTTCCAATCACTACGCAAAATAGGACCATGACCAGGACAAATTGCCGCAATATCCATCGTTTTCACCTTCGCAATTGCTTTCAAAAAGAAACGACTGAATGGACGCAAAATCGCTGTGTAATAAAATTTAAAAGCATCCTCATAATCACCTACCAAATCATCAAACATCTCTTTATGACAGAAATGAGCTCCAAATGAATCACAAGTAAACAATACTTTGTCTTCACGTAAATAGGTATAAATAGAATCTGGCCAATGCAAATTGGGAGCATTGATAAATTCTAAAGTTTTATTGCCCAAACTTAAGGTATCCCCATCTTTTACAGCTAAGGATTTAAATTCTCTATTGGTAATTTCAGCCAAATAACGAAGAGCCACAGGACTCCCTACCACCACGGCATTAGGCGCTAAATCCAACAATTTAACCAAACTCCCCGAATGGTCGGGTTCAGTATGATCCACGATGATATAAGCAATATCTTTAGGATCGCACACTTGTTTTATTTTTGCAATATACGTATCCCAAAACGTTGCTTTAGCAGTTTCTACCAAAGCAATTTTATCGGCTTTAATTAAATACGAATTGTATGTGGTGCCATATTTGGTTTCCATAACCACATCAAAAGTACGAATATCAAAGTCCCAAACGCCCACCCATGTAACCTCAGGGGTTACACTTTTAATTTCTGTAGTATTCATTATTTTTATATTAAATTTTATATAGTATTAAAAAATAGTCAATTGTTCTATATCTGTTGCCCCAGTTCGTTTTTCACTCAATTCAGAATCCAATTGAATTTCATTGTTCTTCGGGTTGAAGACCTCTTCTTTTTCCTCTTCAATAGGATCCTCTTGTATGGGTTCCAACCATTTTATATTTTTGATAAAGAGTGTCGAGAGTCGTTTTCCTTTAGCCTTGTTTCCTTTGACACCTATAAATTCGCTCACATCCAAAATATCATTTTTATATTCTTTTTTGTTGGCTCGTCCATCATAAATCATTTCTAAAGCAGGAAAACAATGCAAATCAAAAGATACAAAATTTGCATCTTCTTCTATAAAAGCAGTTTTTTTATCGTTTATTTCTATTTGAAAACGCTTGATATACCATAGTTTGGTTTTCTTTTCAGTATATACTGCCGATATAATTTTAGAAGCCTGATATTTACATACATAAATCATATCTGGTTCAAAATGCGTTGATAAATCAAAACCATATAGATGATAAGCCCCTGACTGTGTAAGACAAAGAATTTTGTCATCGCCTTTAAAATCGCCTAAAAATTGACCTCTTTCTTCTACATTGAGGCGTTGCACCGTATCATCATACCAAATTTTACGCGCACCTAAAGTAGAAACGCCCGCATCTTCGAGTATAATCCGTTTCACTAAATGCGGAGTCAGTATATTGCCAATAGAAGCACGCCCCTTCACAAGTAATTTTTTAAAATCAAAATCAAAATTCATTTTTTTCAATTTGGGTTTTGGTCTCAAATACACTTTGATTACCTCGGCTTCACCATTGGGATTGGCGGTAAAATAAAGAACTTTGGAACCTGGAGTACCTTGGGTCAACACATATTCTTTGTCCCGTGTAATTCCTTTAATAGAAAATCGTTTTACAAACGTACTTCCCATTTTTCCATCTTGGTATACCATATTGTAAATCGTACGTTCATCATTTTTTCGGAAAATATCAATATGAATCACATCCTCTCCCACAAACACTTTTGAAGCTACTTTGGTTACTATAAAACTACCATCACCTCTAAAAATCACCATGTCGTCAATATCCGAACAATCGCATACAAACTCATCTTTTTTGAGAGCAGTTCCTGCAAAACCTTCCAGTCTATTTACATACAATTTTTCATTATTGGCGGCCACCATCGTAGCTTGAATCACTTCAAAATTACGAATTTCGGTTTTGCGTTCTCTTCCCTTTCCGTATTTCTTTTTCAATTGTACAAAATAATTGATCGTATACTCTATCAAATGCGCCAAATGATTACGCACCTCTTCCATCTCAGCTTCCAAACTTTGAATATGTTCATCGGCTTTTTTTACGTCGAATTTCGAGATTTTACGAACGGGTTTTTCGGTCAATTTAATAATATCATCGCGTAATATAGGCCTTTGCAATTTTTTAGCAAAGGGTTTGAATGCTTTTTCTATGGCCTTCAACAAATCGTCCCACTCTTTCACATCCTTTTCTAATTCACGATAAATTCGCTCTTCAAAAAATATTTTTTCCAAAGAGGTATAATGCCAATCCGTCAATAGTTCATCCAAACGAATTTCCAACTCTTGTTTGAGTAAATTCATAGTCGTTTGTGTCGAAACTCTCAAAATTTCTTTGACTCCTATAAATTCAGGATTTTGTTCCACAATTACACAAGCATTCGGACTAATGGATATTTCACAATCGGTAAACGCATAAAGCGCGTCCATAGTGGTATCAGGCGAAACTCCAGGCTGCAATTGAATAACAATTTCTACATTTTCAGCCGTATTGTCATCAACTTTTTTTATTTTTATTTTACCCTTATCGTTGGCTTTTAAAATCGACTCGATCAGTGAACCCGTTGTTGTAGAAAACGGAATTTCATTAATCACCAATGTTTTTTTATCTAATTGACTAATTTTAGCTCGAATACGAACTTTTCCCCCACGTAAACCATCATTATAATTTGAAATATCAATATATCCTCCCGTCATAAAATCTGGATATATTTCAAAATCTTCTTTTTTCAGAATTTGAATACTCGCATCAACCAACTCATTAAAATTATGAGGTAATACTTTAGAGGCCAAACCCACAGCTATCCCCTCCACCCCTTGCGCCAACAGTAAGGGAAATTTGATAGGCAGGCTTACAGGTTCTTTGTTTCGTCCATCATAAGAAGGTTTCCATACCGTAGTTTTAGGGTTAAATACCACTTCTAAAGCAAACTTCGATAAACGAGCTTCGATATATCGAGGGGCTGCAGCAGAGTCTCCCGTAGGCACATTTCCCCAATTACCTTGACAATCTATCAATAAATTTTTTTGTCCCAATTGTACCAAGGCTTCTCCTATGGAGGCATCTCCATGTGGATGATATTTCATGGTATGCCCTACCACATTGGCTACTTTATTATACCGTCCGTCATCCAATTCATACATTGAATGAAGTATTCGTCTATGCACGGGTTTCAAACCATCCATAATCTCAGGGACGGCACGTTCCAATATTACATAGGAAGCATAATCCAAAAACCAATTTTGGTACATTCCTGGTATTGATAAGGTTCTATGAACCTCGTTATCTTCTATCTTTTCCACTCTTCTTTACTTATATCTGCATCGTCATAAATCTACTTCCAAAGCCGTATCAACGCAATTTCGCTCAGGATAAATACAAGTGCAAATATAAGAAAAATTTTCCATAATTCTAAGCCTTTATTTAAAGCTTCTATTTGCGTTTTTACATTTTGTGATTGAGCTAATAACACACTCATATTTTTCATAGATTGTGCGTGTATCCTCTGTTTTAGCTCTTCTTTCGTATAAAATTCATTATCACTTTCTTGTCGATTATAATTAAACGACAAAATAGCCAACGTATCTTTTGCCATCGTTAAGCAATAATGGCCTTCTTTTTGTATTTGATTGTGAGGGACGATGCCTATTTCACCTCTCATACGTATCCATTCGGGCAAGATAGAAAAATCGCCCTCCATGGCCGTGCATACCACTACCTCTTTGGCTTTGGAATCTGGAGCTTGTACATAGAGAATTTCCTGTCCTCCAATATTAGCACATTGTAAACCATCCTCGGGAGTTATCAAGGCCATATTCACAAAACAAACCACAAATAGGGCTTGATCACAAAAATCCGTATACACCTCTTGCAAAGGAGTGGCAAATAAATATACAAAGCCTTTGTCTTTTTGTACTTCACTCAAAAATGCAAAATGATTTTGAAATAACAATAGATTTTGGATCAAATTGCCTCCTCTATTTTTAATAGGATAAAATCCTTTTACATAGGGTAACCATAAATTTTTAGGTTCTTTCTCAAAAGCTGTTTTAAATAAAATATGTGCACTTTCTATTTTTTGCACCTGCATTTGACTTGTGTCAAAATTTTGATATTGTACATGCAAGGATTGATCTAAATAGGCTTGCAAACTAGGATCTAAATGCCCACTAGGCGTGCGATTCGGAATAAAACAAATTTTCGCAGTTTGCAACATCCGTTTGTCTAGTTCACTTTTCAAAGCCGTAGGCATTTGTTTGAGTTCATCGAGTATGATAAAATCACTTTGGGCAATTGTGGTATAATTTAATTGATTGATGGCCGAGGCCGTGTAGCTAAAACTAGGATCTTTCGCAAATATTTTTTGTAAAGAACTATTGGGCGTATCTTCATAAATATGTAGTACTCTCACACTTTCTTTTACAGGAAAACTAAAATACATTTTATTATCATACGAAATAGGAAAATCATCAATTTCCACCTCTCCATAATGCCATTTGTCGGCTTGTATTTGTATAGGAAATGACACGATTTTGGTGCCATTGGCAGGAATATCTACATTTAATAACGCAAGGTTTTTTTCTTGCATTATCAATTTGACAGGTATTTTTTCTTGCAATACGGCAGAACGATTGCGCAAACAAACCGACAAAATACATTCTCTTCCCTTTTCCATAATAGGAGCATCTAAATAAATGCTATCTATACCTATGTTATCTTGCATCTCCGAAGCCAAAGGCATTAAACAAATCGAAGCCACACTATCTTCTTTTGAAAAAGTGGTCAATTGCATACTTCCTTTTTGGAAATCGGAAATAAGATAGGAAAACCGTTTATTTTCAGGAATAAATAAAGCCTCAAAAGCATCTCTTTGGCGCATCCGTACTTGTGTCCACGTTCTAGGAAAAGGCGAATAATCTATATTTTCAAGGGCATCCAGACATTCTTCCTTATTCATAAATCGTTGCTGTTCTCCAGCAAAATCATTGGTCAACAATTGAAATTTATCGGATAAATCGTAGGCAGACAGAATTTGTTTGGCATATTCTTTGGCTTGATCCAATAAGCTTAGCTCTCTCCCATTCGACTCCATGCTAAAAGAATTATCCACATATATACTTATGTATTTTTCACCTTGTGAAGGCTGCATTTGTGTTGTTCGAGGCAGATAGGGTTGTGCGAAAGCCAGTACCAAAGCCACGATAGTCATAACACGAGCTAATAAAACCAACAGATCTCGTAGGTGAGAACGTTTTTTTTGCTCTACATCCAAGGTATGTAAAAAACGTACATTGGAAAAATATACCGTTTTATATTTTCTCAAACGTAAGAGATGTAACAATATAGGAATTGCCACAAATAACAGTGCGTATAAAAATTTTGGATAGACAAATTGCATAGTACAAAGTTAAATCTTTTTTTGATACTTTTTGTTCTATTGAAAGGAAAATTGTACTTTTGTAAGGCTTGTCAAAAAAATAGTTTTTTTTTGATGCTTCTATTCCTAAATGTATATACAATGAGTGCAAATAGTTTTGGTCAAATTTTACGTCTTACTTCCTTTGGCGAATCGCATGGACAAGCCATCGGGGGAATATTAGATGGGTTTCCCGCCAATATTTCCATTTCTCTTTCGGATATTCAAGCCGAATTGGACAAACGAAAACCTGCACAAATAGGCATAGGAAGTAACCGACAAGAAAATGATCAAATAGAAATCTTATCGGGCATTTTTCAGGGAAAAAGTTTGGGGAGTCCCATTGCTTTTCTTATTCGTAACACCGATGCACGAAGTCAAGATTATGAAGCCTTACAAAATTTATACCGTCCAGGACATGCGGATGATACGTATAGTGCCAAATACATACATAGAGATCATCGAGGTGGCGGACGTGCTTCCGCTCGTCAAACAGCCGTTTGGGTAGCTGCTGGTGCTTTTGCCAAAATTTTATTAAATGCAAAAGGCATAGATATCAAAGCCTATACAGAACAAATTGGTGATTGCAAATTGGAAATTCCATACACCGACTTAGATTTAACACATATTTATACCGATCGTTTGCGTTGTCCTCAAGAAACAAAAAGCCTGGAAATGCAAAATTTACTCAAACAAACGGCCAAAGACGGCGATAGTTTAGGCGGTGTGATATTGGGCTTGATCCAAAATGCACCTCAAAATTTAGGCGAACCTATTTTTGATAAACTTCATGCTCGTTTAGGTATGGCCATGTTGAGTATTCCCGCTTGTCGTGGGTTTGAATTTGGCTGTGGCTTCAAAGCGGCAAGTATGAAAGGGTCCGAACATAATGACCTTTGGCTTGGCAAGTCAAACCAAACCTTGCATAATTATGCAGGAGGTATTCGTGGAGGCATTAGCACAGGCGAAGATATTTATTTTAGACTTGCCTTTAAACCTATTGCCTCTATCGGCAAACCACAAAAACTACTCTCCTCAACAGGAGATCTAATTGACTATTCCTTAAGTGGAAGACATGATATTTGCTGTGTTCCTCGTGCTGTTCCTATCGTTGAAGCTTTATCGGCTTTAGTAATTGCCGATTTTTTACTTCTACAACAATGTTCGCGCATTACCAATACCCATACGAACGCTCACTAATAAAATTTGTTTTTCTATCACTTCGCTAATAGTACCCTGTAAATAAAACCTCCATGAATTTTTCTCAATTTAGTATTTACTTTCTTTTAGTACTTGGCTCCTCTTTGCTACAAGCACAAACCGATTGTGAACAAACACCTAATAAAAAAGCAAAAAAACTGTATCATACAGCCACCAAAGCATACGCAGAAAATCGAATAGGAGAAGCTATCAAAGCCTTAGACAACAGTCTCGAGCTGGACCCAGATTATGCCGATGCGCAATATTTGATGGGGTATCTCAACTTTAAAAAACCTTTAGGACGAGGATTTGCACAAGCTCAAAAAGCTTGGCTATCCTACCTTGACCTTGTTGCTTTGGATTGCCCTAAACGCAAACATTACGTGTTTTTTTATTTAGGAGATATGTTTTATAAAACGGATCAATGTAAATATGCAAT
>JAVVPL010000074.1:0-10815 GCA_036655775.1 Bacteroidales bacterium
ATACCGATTTGTGTAGTAAACACAAGCTTTAAGTGCATCCTGAGAATAGGATACGGAATGATGTTCTTCGTATTTTGCTTTTATATTTTGTAAAATTTCCAAAGTTTCTTCTGGGGTAGTGGCTTCTACAAAGATTTTTTGAAAACGTCGTTCTAGGGCACCGTCTTTTTCTATATTTTGTCTATATTCATCCAAGGTAGTAGCGCCAATACATTGAATTTCTCCACGAGCGAGTGCTGGTTTGAACATATTGGATGCATCGAGAGAGCCCGAGGTATTTCCTGCTCCCACAATTGTATGAATTTCATCAATAAAAATGATGATATCACTATTTTTTTCTAATTCATTCAACACCGCCTTCATGCGTTCTTCAAATTGGCCTCGATATTTAGTCCCTGCCACCAAAGAAGCTAAATCTAAGGTGATAATTCGTTTATCAAAAAGCACTCTAGGCACTTTCCTTTGAATAATACGCAAAGCTAAACCTTCGGCAATTGCTGATTTGCCAACGCCTGGTTCACCTATAAGTATGGGATTGTTTTTTTTACGTCGACTCAAAATTTGGGCAATTCGATCAAGTTCCTTTTGGCGACCTACAATAGGGTCTAAGCGATTTTCTTCGGCTGCTTGGGTCAAATCTCTTCCGAAATTATCTAAAACAGGAGTTTTAGATTTAGTGTCCTTAAATTTTAAAGTGGTGTTTTTGTTAGTGTCGTCTTTTTTGGCGGATAAATCATCATGCAGTTCAATACCTTCAAGACTACTACGAATTTCAAAGGTGGCGCCTTCGTTTGTGTTTAAAGATAAAATACTATTAAGTTCGTTTTTGAAATTTTCGTAATTGATACCCAAACCGTTTAAAATGCCTGAGACAAGAGAATTTTCATCTTTGAGTATGGCTAAAATGGCATGTTCTGTGTCCACCTCTTCGGCACGAAGTGCTTTGGATTCTAAATACATCAATTTGAAAGCGCGATCCGCTTGTTTGTTTAAGGGCAATTCGGCATCTTTAGAGCGCGTGGTTTTAGTTGGATTGATAAGGGCTGTTTCCACCCGTTTGCGTAGCTCGGTAAGAGAAAGTTTATAATTGGTTAAAACTTGACAAGCTAGAGAAGTAGGTTCCCTTAAAATACCAAGAAATATATGTTCTACTCCCACATATTCGCTACCCAGTCGAATGGCTTCATCGTGGCTAAATGTGAGTGCATTTTTGAGTTGTGTGGATAAATTGGCTTCCATGTATATATAAATTTTAGGAAAAATGTTAACTTACAAAGTTACGAAAAAAAAGAGAAAAATCCAATGTGTGTGGGGGAAATAAATAAAAAATAATTATGGATAAAAACTTGCAGTTTAGCTAAAAAAAGACTAATTTCGTATGTCTTAATAGAAAATAGAATAAAATTGATAATCAAATAGTTAGTATTAGAAAGAATGGAAGAAAGAGAAAAAATTGTACAGGTCAATATCGAAACTCAGATGAAGTCGGCGTATATCGACTATTCTATGTCGGTTATAGTCGCTCGTGCATTGCCTGACGTAAGAGATGGAATGAAACCTGTGCATCGTCGTATTTTATTTGCGATGAATGAAAATGGAATTACATCCAACAAACCCTATAAAAAATCGGCTAGAATTGTAGGGGAAGTTTTAGGTAAGTATCACCCACATGGAGATAGTTCTGTGTATTTTGCTATGGTTCGTATGGCACAAGATTGGTCTTTGCGTTATCCTTTGGTGGATGGGCAAGGTAACTTTGGGTCTATCGACCAGGATCCACCTGCTGCTATGCGTTACACTGAAGCGAGAATGCAGAAAATGGCGGAAGAAATTATGGCCGATATTGACAAAGAAACCATTGATTTTCAACTTAACTTTGATGATACTTTGGAAGAACCCACGGTATTGCCTTGCAAAATCCCCAACCTTTTAATTAATGGTGCTTCGGGTATTGCCGTAGGGATGGCCACGAATATGCCTCCGCATAATTTAACCGAAGTGCTCAATGGAATAGTTGCGTATATTGACAATCCAGAGATTAGCATAGAGGAATTAATGCAATATGTCAAAGCTCCCGACTTCCCAACAGGGGGCGTTATTTATGGTTATGAAGGAGTTAAAGATGCCTTTATGACGGGCTCGGGTCGTGTGATGATGAGAGGTGAGGCTACAATTGAGCCCGATGAGCATGGTAAAGAATGTATCATTGTCAATTCAATTCCTTATCAAGTGAACAAAGCGGAGATGATTAAAAAAACCGCAGATTTGGTCAATGATAAAAAAATTGAAGGTATTAGTGATATTCGCGATGAATCCGATAGAAATGGTTTGCGTATTGTTTATGAACTAAAAAAAGATGCCATTGCGAATGTAGTGCTCAATAAGCTATATCAAATGACGGTTTTGCAGTCGTCGTTTAGTGTCAATAATATAGCCTTAGTGCATGGTCGTCCGATGTTGCTTAATTTAAAAGATTTAATTAAATATTTTGTAGAACATCGTCATGAAGTAGTGATACGCAGAACGCAATATGAATTACGTGAAGCCGAAAAAAGAGCCCATATATTACAAGGTCTTTTAATTGCTTTGGATCATATTGATGAGGTGATCGCTACGATTCGAGCTTCTAAAACTGTAGATGAGGCGCGTACGGCTTTGATGGAACGTTTTAGTTTGAGCGATATTCAAGCTCGTGCTATTGTTGAAATGCGTTTACGTCAATTGACAGGTTTGGAACGCGAGCGATTGGAGCAAGAATACAATGATTTGATGGCATTTATTGAAAAATGTAAAGATATTTTGGCAAATGAAAGTACACGAATGGAAATCATCAAAAATGAAATGCTTGAAATCAAACAAAAATATGGAGACGAACGTCGTAGTCGTATTGAATACGCGGCTTCCGATTTTCGTATAGAAGATACCATTGCCGATGAGGATGTTGTGGTTACTATTTCTCATTTAGGATATATCAAACGAACTCCTCTTACGGAATATCACCGTCAAAATAGAGGCGGTAAGGGATCTAAAGGATCGGATGTGCGTACGGAAGATTTTGTAGAACATTTATTTATTGCATCTATGCATAATTATATGTTGTTCTTTACTGAAAAAGGAAAATGTTTCTGGTTACGTGTATATGAAATTCCAGAGGGAACGCGTCAATCGAAAGGTCGTGCAATTCAAAATGTGATCAATATAGAACCCGAAGATAAAGTAAAAGCATTTATTAATATCAAGGATTTGAAGGATCAAGAATATTTGAATAATAATTACATTATTCTTTGTACAAAGAAGGGGATTATTAAAAAAACAGCTTTGGATGCCTATTCAAAACCTCGTCAAAATGGAATTATTGCAATTACTATCCGTGATAATGATCAATTGTTGGAAGCTAAACTTACCAATGGAAGTAATGAGGTAATGATGGCCCTTCGTTCAGGAAAAGCCGTTCGTTTCAATGAAAACAATGTACGTCCAATGGGGCGTAGCGCTTCAGGGGTAAGAGGAATTACGCTACAAAATGAAAAAGATGAAGTGATAGGAATGATTTGTATTGACAATCCTGCGTATCATATTTTGGTAGTTTCTGAAAATGGCTATGGTAAACGTTCGGAATTGGATGATTATAGAGAAACAAATCGAGGAGGAAAAGGCGTTAAAACAATTAGTGTTACGGATAAAACGGGGGCATTAATTGCGATTAAAAATGTAACGGATATGGACGATTTGATGATTATCAATAAATCGGGTATCATTATTCGTTTAGCGGTTAAAGATCTTAGAGTTGTGGGCCGAGCTACACAAGGAGTTCGTTTAATAGATATTAGAAATAATGATGCTATTGCTTCTGTAACTAAGGTGGTACAAGAGGAAGAAGAGATCGAAGATGAAACTATAGAGCCCGAAATGATGGATTCCGATAGTATTGACGATACGATTTTGCCAAACAATATCGAGGATACGGATGAACCGATACAATCTTAAATTTAAAAAATATTAAAAATTAAAAATGAAAAAAAGAAACGTATAGGGATAAAAAAAATGTGTAAAACATGAATAATTCACTATGCGTTTCATAGTATCTTAAACTTGAAAATTATTTACCTATGAAAAAGAATTTAATTATTATAGTTTGCTCTTTAGCGGTTTCTTTTGGAAGTGCTTTTGCACAAACTAAACTAGTAAAGAGTGCCACTCGAGATTTGGCAAATCAAAAACTTGATAAAGCCGTAGTATCTATTGAAGCAGCCACAGTCAATCCTGAAACCGCGCTAAAAGCAGATACGTGGATTGTTAGAGCACGAGTATATACTGCGGTAGCTGCACATCCTATGTTTAAAAGCAAATTTGAAAATCCAGAAGAGAAAGCTTTAGAATCTTTCAACAAAGCATTGAGTTTAGACTCAACACCTAAAATGCAAACTTTGATAGGTTTGGAATTACCAAGATTGGGTGAAGTATATTATAATATTGGTGTTGAAGGATTTTCTGCCGGTAATTTTGCATTAGCTACTACGGGTTTTGAAAAAGCTTTTGAATTGTATCAACGTTCAGGGGAGATCGATTCTGGAGCTATTTTTAATATTGCCTTATGTGCCGCTAAAGCAGGTCAGTTTGAAAAGGCAGCCAAAAATTATAAAATATTAGTGGATGGCAATTACTCACAATCTAATATTTATGCAGGCTTGGCCGACGTATATGGCAAAATGAAAAAACCACAAGAGGCTTCGGCCATTATGGATATTGCAATTGCTCGTTATCCTATGGATTCCACTATTTATATTGCAGCTGCAACTACCAACCTTTTATTAGGTGTGAATGATAAAGCCGAAAAAATCCTAAAAACAGCAGTTGAAAAATGGCCTACGAGTGATTTGTTATTCTTTGCTATGGGCGTGGCTTATGAAAACAACAATCGTCCAGAAGATGCAGAAAAATCATATTTAAAAGCCTTGGAACTTAACTCAACGTATTTTGATGCTATTTTTAATCTAGGAGCATTTTATGTAAATTCGGGTATCAAAATTAAAGCGGCAGCCGAAAATTTACCTCTTAGTGAAAGTGAAAAATATGAATCGGAAATGAAACGTGCGAATGAAATCTTACAAAAAGCAGTACCTTATTTGGAAAAAGTGATAGAAAACCAACCCAATAATGTATCGGCAATGACTACTTTAAAAGATATTTATGTGCATTTACGCCAAATGGATAAAGCACAAGAATTAAATGCAAAAATAGATACTTTAACAAAATAATTTTAATAAAGTTATTGTATATTGTATAAAAATAAAAAAGAGGTAGCTTTGCTAACCTCTTTTTTTTACCAATTTTGAAAAAATGGAAGAAACAAAAAAATCTTCATGGTTGATATATGCCATGCTTCTTACCTTGGGTATATTTTTAGGTACAAAAATACCTCAAAAGCATACTCAGAATACTACGGGACGATTTAATTCGTTGCTGGAAATTGTGCAAAAAAATTATGTGGATACCATCAATGAGGAACAAGTAGAAAATGCGGCAATCATGGGAATGCTTTCTTCTTTGGATCCACATTCCGTGTTTGTACCTGCTTCAGAACTAAAGGCTGTGAACGAAGAATTGCAAAGTAATTTTGAAGGTATTGGCGTGCAATTTCGAGCTATCGATGATACGGTAACTGTGATATTGCCCGTTTCTGGTGGCCCTTCCGAAAAGGTGGGAATCAAAGCTGGCGATCGAATTGTGACTGTGAATGGAAAAAGTATTGCGGGCAAAAAATTGAGTAATGAAGAAATTATCAAAAAACTTAAAGGGCCTAAAGGCACAAAAGTAAAATTGGGAATTTTGCGTTATGGCCTTCTCAAACCTAAGGAATTTACGGTAATTCGAGATATAATACCTACCTTTAGTGTAGATGTTCATTTTATGGTTGAACCTAGTATTGGGTATATCAAAGTCAGTAAATTTGCCGATAATACGGCCGAAGAATTTGCCAATGCAATGGCTAAACTGAATAAAGCTGGTCTAAAAAAAGTAATTATAGATTTGCGATCGAATGGGGGAGGCTATTTAGGTGCTGCGGTTGAAATTGCGGATATGTTTTTGGAAAAAGGAGATATGATTGTATACACACAGGGCGAACATCGTAAACGAACGGATATAAAAGCAAGTGGCAATGGAAAATACAAACAAACTAAAGTCGTTGTTTTAATGGACGAGTGGAGTGCCTCTGCTTCGGAAATTGTGGCAGGAGCTATGCAGGATAATGATAGAGGAAGTATTGTGGGACGACGTTCTTTTGGTAAGGGTTTAGTGCAAGAACAAATGGAATTGAATGATGGAAGTGCTTTACGTTTAACGGTGGCGCGCTATTATACGCCTAGTGGTCGTTGCATTCAAAAACCCTATAAAGCGGGAACGAAGGATTATGAGGAAGAACTCTTACAACGTTATATTAGTGGTGAAATTTTGGGAACCGATACCCATAATTTGCATTCGGATACCACAAAATATTATACTCAAAAAGGAAGGGTAGTGTATGGTGGTGGAGGGATCCAACCCGATGTGCAGGTGCCTTACAAAACGGATAAAAACTTTGTGTATTTAAATCAATTAAATCAAAAAGGCTTACTATATCAATATGCTTTTTCGTATGCAGATAAAAACAGAGAGCATTTGAAGAATACGTATAAAACGGCGAACGATTTTACGCGTAAGTTTGAAGTTAGTTCACAAATGTTTACAGATTTTTTGGCTTATGCTGAAAAAAATGAGGTTAAGAAAAATTTAGAGAGTATACAGAAATTTACTCCGCGAATTAAAAATTTATTAAAAGCGTATATAGGTAGAGATTTATTTGATGATATTGGATTTTATCCTATTTATTTGCAAACGGATGAAGATTTTCTCAAAGCGGTGGAAACGGCCAAAAAATAAGGCATAAAAAAAGGAGTCGAAAGACTCCTTTTTTTATGTTCTGATTTTTTTATTTGCTTTTGTGTGTCATAATATCTAAAATTACTCTATCCGCTTCTACCATTGCTTTGTTTGCAATAAGACCTAAATTGCGTATGGAATTTTCAATATCTTTTTCGATGATGCCGTTATTGTCGGGCACATATACATTATGAAGGGCTAAAATTGCGGATTGTATGGCTGCACTGGTGCCTGAAGCCACCTTTAAGGCACAACCTAATTTGGCTCCATCACATACCATGCCCGCCAAATTGCCAATCATATTTTTAATGCTATATTTAATTTGTTCTCTATTGCCACCCAAAAGATAACATACGCCACAAGCAGCACCCGTGGAAGCTACTACGCAGCCACAAGCGGCCGAAAGACGACCAAAGCCTTGTTTGATATGGATAACGGTCAAATTGCTTAAAATTAAAGCTCTAATTAATTTTTCGTTAGAGGCGCCTATTTTTTCTGCAATAGCAAGAACGGGAACCATAGCTGTAATTCCTTGGTTACCACTTCCCGAATTACTCATGGCAGGGAGTAAACAGCCTGACATGCGCGCATCCGAAGCTGCAGCAGTTAAGGCCATGGCATAATTACTATAATCTTGATGTAGTTTGTTTTTGTTAATCCAGTCGAGCAAATTGGCACCTATACCCATGCCCGATTTATTGGCAATCCCATAATCGGCCAATCTTTTGTTGATCATGGCATATTCCAAAATAAAACGAATTTTATCTAAGGGTTCGTTGAGTGCAAAATCATAAATATCATCAATGGTAAGATCGTACATTTTGGGGCCTTCTTGTTCTTCTTTGGTAGGAATTCGTACATCCAACAACACTTCTTCGTTGTGCGTAATATATACAAAATTTTTGTGAGATCCTTGAATAATAGAGCAACTTTTATTTTGACCTTTGGTGCAGATGGCCTCAACATAGAGTTTGTCGCAATTTTCTTTAATTGCAATAGAAACGCCCTCATTGGCTAAAAAGGTTTTGGCGGCCTCTTCGTGAAAAGCTTTGACCCCTGAAAGTACTTCTAATTCTTTATCGGCGCGTCCAGCAATGGCCCCCAAAGCAGCAGCAATGGGCAAACCCGTGATGCTTGTGCCTGGAATCCCCACACCCATGCCATTTTTGTAAATATTTAAACTGCAAAGAATTTCAATTTTATCGGGCATTTCTCCCAATACTTCTCGCGCTTTGGCCACGCAAAGTGCTAAAGCAATGGGTTCTGTGCATCCCACCGCTGGAACTACCTCTTTGTGTAGTAAATCATAAAATTTTTTAGTTTTATCTGCAATTTGTGACATAAGCTGTTTTTTTAGTTTTCACACTCTTGGATACCTGTTTTTACGCACTTGTGTTTTCTCAAATGAATAATCTACAAAAATACGATTTTTTTTTGGATGGGAGATAATTTTTTTCATATAAATTAATGTATCTTTGTATTCTATTAAAAAATTCAAATGAAGCAATATATAAATCGGTTTTTTCAGGCTTTTTTCAGCTATTTTTTTAGAGGTCTTTTTTTTATAGCGCCTATATTTGTTACTATTTATATTTTTTGGCTGCTTTTTACTTGGGTAGACGATTTTGCACATTCTTTGTTAGAAGTATTGCATATTCCAGCCATTCCTGGAATGGGAATATTGTTGACGGTGGTAGTGGTTACGTTTATTGGCTATTTGGGAGGAAGTATCATTATTCGACCCTTACTCACGTGGTTGGATTCGCAAATTGTTAAACTTCCTTTTATAAAGTTAATCTATACATCCATCAAAGATTTGATGAGTGCCTTTGTGGGAAAAAAGAAAAAATTTACAGAAGCGGTAATGGTCAAAGCGAGTAAAGAATCCGATTTGTATAAATTAGGTTTTATCACGCAAACGGATCTTGCATTTTTGGGCTTATCTGAAAAAATGGTTGCGGTATATTTACCTCATTCGTATGCTTTTTCGGGCAATTTATGGTTAGTGCCTGCCGAAAATATTACGCCCGTACAAGCCAATGCTGCGGATGTGATGAAATTTATTGTTTCGGGAGGAGTAGCCGCAAGTGCGGATGTGAATGCGGATGCCTTTGATGCGGAGGCGCAGGTCGATGCCGTCGAAGTTGATGCACAGGTCGATATTGATGCGGATGTGAAGGCGGAGGCGAATGCGAATGCCCTCGATGCGGATGTGAAGCTCGATGCTGTCGGAGTTGATGCACAGGTCGATATTGATGCGGAAGCGGAAGCGGAAGCGGAAGCGGAAGCCCTCGATGCGGATGCGAAGGTCGCTATTGAAAAAAAAACCAATGGATTATCTAGAAAATAGTGAAAAATGAAAAAAGAAAGACCTCAAATATTTATTACCAACGATGATGGAATTCATGCACCAGGTATTAAAAGTTTAGTTAAAATTGTTCGACCATTGGGGGATATTGTTTTGGTTGCCCCTGATAGACCTCAATCGGGAATGAGTCACGCCATTACGCTTTCCTCACCTTTGCGTTTTCATAAGGTCAAAGAAGAAGAAGGATATCGTGCGTATGTGTGTAGTGGAACGCCCGTTGATTGCGTAAAGTTAGGATTGAAAATTGCAATGGATGGACGAAAACCTAGCTTATTGTTGTCGGGAATTAATCATGGATCCAATGCCTCTACAAATATGATTTATTCGGGTACTATGGCAGCGGCCTTGGAAGGAGCTATGGAGGATATTCCCTCTATCGGCTTATCTCTTTTGGATTATGCTCTCGAAGCCGATTTTGAACAAAGTGCGGAATTTATCAAACAAATAATTCAAAACACATTGGCCCAACCGATGCCTTTGCGTACTTGTTTAAATGTAAATATTCCGAATTTGCCAGCAACAGAACTCAAGGGAATCAAGGTTTGTCGTCAAGCTATGGCGCTATGGAAAGAATCGTATGAAATGCGTAAAGATCCTTTTCATGCCAATTATTATTGGCTCACAGGCGAGTTTCATCATACGGATTTGAAAGAAGATACCGATTTGTATGCCTTAGATCATGCTTATATTTCCGTAGTTCCTGTGCAATTTGATTGGACTGATTTTGCTCGTATGGATGAATATAAAAAACGTTTAGAGACCCATAAGTAATTTGAGAATGTCGAAAAAAAAACGATTTTATTTACTCATACTTCTTGGTTTTGTAGGAGGTGGTGTTTTGTATTTTCTGTTTTTTACAAATAATGGCATAGGGGAGCGAATCAAAAAACAAACAGCCGATATCTTAGCTGTTGAATATATCCCTCTTCAATCTATTGCCTTTGAAAATACGCAAGCATTTGCTCAAAGAAACACCCTCTATACCAATTTTAGAAAAAATTTCCCCTATCATTATCAATGTATGGCTTTGGCTTCTTTTGCCGATAGTTCTCGTGTATTATTAATTGCGGAGCCTCCGCCTCATTTTCATATTGATAGTTTGAAATCGGTTTTAGCTAAATTTACACATAAAATAGAAATTCGCACCCAAAAGATAGGCTATGATGGATTTGCCAAAGATATAGAGATAGTATTTGTGAATGCAAGTAGTGAAAATATAGATAATATCAATAAAAAGATTTCCAAATTATTGTACTATTCCGATTATAAAGTCCCTGTCATGTCGTTGCCTGTGCAAAAAAAGAGGGTCTATTACAGTAAACAAAATTTGGATTATCAAATTTCTTTACAAGAATTTAATGATTGGTTTTTGGAGCAAAAGGAAATTTTTGGGGATTCCTTGCCATTGAGTACCCTGTTGGCACAAAAAAAATGGGGCGTTTATTTTAGCAAACAGCCAGGTTTTGTGGCTTGGTTATTACCCCGAAAACAAGATCTTTCTAGCCAAATAAAAAATATTCGACAAT
>JAVVPL010000075.1:0-4771 GCA_036655775.1 Bacteroidales bacterium
CTAAAACCCTTTGTAATAGGGATTGGCGAAAACTTTCAAAATGCGTTTGATTGTGTAGGTGAATATTTTGATGCCTCTCAAGAAACGGAGTTTGTCAAAGCTTTTGATGTAGTTATTTCACAGGCATTTAATTCAACAACTGCGCAAGTGAATCTATTGGATCAAGCTGGAGCCGCCACCGAAACCAATATTAACATGAGTTTTTATGATAAAGTGTCAGGAAAACTTCAAAAAAACTATGTACATACCATGAATGTGAGGGGTTTATCCGACACACTCACCTTGGATCCCTTAATTACTTATACCTTGGTAGTACATACCATTCCGATGTACCTCAAGGGCAATTGATGGTCAAAGCCAATGGCTCTAGAATTAGCTTAGCGCAAAGTACCCCTTGCATAGTGCGTAAAAAAGGAAGTTTGGAAACGCTCAATGTCCTTGTTTTAAATGAGCAAGAACGTTTTTTGACAGGATTCTACGATTTAGAAATTTTGTGTTTGCCTCGATTGAAAATAGAAAGTGTAGAAGTAAAACAAAGTACGCTCACCACCGTAGATCTTCCTAATCCAGGGGTTTTGATAGTGCAAAGAGGGGTAGAAGGCTATGCTAGTATTTATAGTGAAACACCTAAGGGATTAGAACTTATCTATAATATTAAACCCAGTTCCAAAAGTGAAACCCTTTATTTATTACCAGGAAAATATAAAGTAGTCAATCGCTCTCGCTACCACCAAAGAGCTTCGGCCACACGCGAAAAAAGTGTGACCATAGAATCCGGAATTAGCACAAGTATTTCATTTTAAAATATATATATAATAATATAATGCATACGTACACTTACACAGAAAAAAAAGACACGCGCTCAGGTTTTGGCGCAGGATTATTAGAAGCCGCAAAGCAAAATTCTGACATTGTGGCTCTTACTGCCGATTTGGCTGGTTCCGTTAAAATGGATGCTTTTGCCAAAGCATTTCCAGAACGTTTTTTCCAAGTTGGCATAGCTGAAGCAAACATGATTGGTATCGCCGCTGGTCTTTGTTTGGGCGGAAAAATTCCATTTACGGGAACTTTTGCAGCCTTTGCTACAGGTCGTGTATACGATCAAATTCGCCAATCCGTGGCTTATTCTAATAAAAACGTTAAAATATATGCGCCCCATTCAGGCCTTACCGTAGGTGAAGATGGAGCCACACACCAAGCTTTGGAAGATATGGGTATGCTTAAAATGATGCCTAATATGATCGTAATTCATCCCTGCGATTACAACCAAGCTTACCAAGCCACTTTAGCCGTTGCTAAATACAAAGGGCCTGTGTATTTACGTTGTGGTCGTCCAGAGGTACCTAACTTTACGCCCAAAGATCAAATTTTTGAAATTGGCAAAGGATATTTACTTCAAGAAGGTAAAGATGTAACTATTATAGCGATTGGCCATTTAGTATATCCAGCCTTAGAAGCTGCCAATATATTGGAAGCCAAAGGTATTTCAGCCGAAGTAATTAATATGCCTACACTCAAACCCTTAGATACCAAACTTATTTTAAAATCTATTCTAAAAACAGGCTGTGTAGTGAGTGCCGAAGAACACCAAATCAGTGGAGGATTAGGAGATAGCGTAGCCAATTTCCTTTCTCGTACGGTTCCTACACCTATTGAAATGGTTGGAGTAGATGATGTTTTTGGACAAAGTGGAAAACCACAAGAACTACTCGATCTTTATGGATTGAATACCGAAGGTATTGTCAATGCCGTAGAAAAAGTATTAGCACGAAAGATATAAAAAATTAAACCATGCATACGCAAAAAATTCATTTTATAGCTATTGGTGGTAGCGCGATGCACAATTTAGCCATTGCGTTACATTTAAAAGGGTATCAAGTAAGTGGATCTGATGATGAAATTTTCGATCCTGCTAAATCGAGGCTTGCCAAATATCATTTACTTCCACAAAACGAAGCTTGGGATCCGAGTCGTATCACCCCCGATCTAGAGGCCATAATTTTAGGCATGCATGCGAAGGCCGATAACCCCGAACTTCTTAGAGCGCAAGAATTGGGTTTGAAAATATATTCCTATCCCGAATTTTTATACGAGCAATCCAAAGATAAAACGCGTATTGTCATAGGAGGTAGTCATGGTAAAACCTCCATTACCGCTATGATACTTCATGTACTTCAACATCTTCAAATTCCTTGCGACTACATGGTAGGAGCCCAATTAGACGGTTTTGAAGTAATGGTAAAACTCACACAAGAGGCTCCATACATGCTGTTGGAAGGCGATGAGTATCTTACTTCGCCCATTGATCGACGACCCAAATTTCACTTATACAAGCCTCATATTGCAGTGATTAATGGAATTGCATGGGACCATATCAATGTATTTCCTACTTTTCCTATTTATGTGGAGCAATTTAAAATTTTTGCAGATAGCTTGATGCCAAATGCTTCATTATTCTATTATGAGGGAGATTCACAAGCAAAACAGATCGGAGAACAGAGTCGTTCGGATATTAAATCTAGTGGTTATACTTATTTGCCATACAGTGTTAAAAATGGTGTTACCTATATTGAATATTTAGGTAAACAATATCCACTTCAAATTTTCGGACAACACAATATGCAAAATTTAGCGGCCGCTTGGAATGTATGTCAACAAATAGGAATAGACGGAAAACAATTTTTAGAAAGCATACAAAGCTTTAAAGGGGCCTCCAAGCGTTTAGAACTTGTTGCCTCTAATGAGCATGCCGTGGTATACAAAGATTTTGCTCATTCTCCTTCCAAATTAGAGGCAACCATCAAAGCGATGAAAGAACAATATCCCCAGCGTCATTTGGTAGCCGCGATGGAATTACATACATTTAGCAGTTTGCGAGAAGATTTTTTGGAACATTATGCACATTGCATGGATTTGGCCGATACCGCCATTGTATATTTCAATCCAGCCGCTGTGGCTCATAAAAACTTAGCTCTCATTACCAAAGAAATGGTAGTAAAGGCATTTAAACGTCCTGATTTACTTGTGTTTGATCAAAGTTTAGCCCTTTGTAGCTTTTTGGAACAACAAGTATGGAATGAACAAAATCTATTATGGATGAGTTCTGGTAATTTCGATGGTATTAATGAAAAAGAATTGGCCTACAAACTTTTGGATCTTCATTAGGAAATTCAGATAAAAAAGAGTTGAGGGGGAGTGTATCAAAAATAATTTTACCAATTTACAAATGCTTTTTGGTACACATCTTCCACTAATTCTTTGCAAATTTGTTCTATCAATTCACTCTCTACAGCCATTAAATTCAATTTGGCATCATAGTCTCTAAAGCGACTAAAACTTTGACTAAAGCTTAATTTTTCATTGATTCGATTGACAAAACGCACTTGAATAGTTACGGAAAGTCTATTTAAAGCGGCTTTATCATTTCCTTGGATAGCGGAAGGGTTTACACTATAGCCAATAATATCGCCTGTAATTTCTACATCTGCAATCCCCTCCACTAAATTTAAATTACTTTGAGCTACAAAATAACTTTTCATATTGTCTGTAAGTAGCTGACTAATTGTCGGTTGAACAGAAGGTGCTTTATTTTTGAAAAAACCAATGCTGATTGTTTTAGTTCCCGCAGGAATTGAAGCCCCCGTAAAAGAGTAGATACCGCAAGAGCTAAGGCTAAGGAAGCCCAACAATAGCAAGCAAAAGTAAAGTCGAGAGCATTTCATAAAATGTATCATTTAATTAATTTCTATTTCGTAATCTTTTATTTTTCGATAAATGGTTCTTTCCGAGATACCCAAATCTTCGGCAGCCTTTCGTCTATTTCCATGATGTTTGTCCAAAGCCTTTAAAATCAAATCTTTTTCAGTTTTTTCGAGTGATAAGGTATCCAAGTTACTAGAAACCGTATCTTTTTGAATTTGATTGACTGTTTCTTCGGTGAAATCGGTTTCAAAATTGGCGTATGGGCTTGCATTTTGAAAATGATGCGTACTCACCAAGGCCGCGCTAGTTGGATTGGAAGGAATAATGGTAAAAGCTTCGGGGCCAGGATTGCTATGTGTAGAAGTGGAAGCGTTTACCTTCCCATTCATAGGTAGCTCATCGTTTTTAAGAATACTGGCAATGACTTTTTTTAATTCGTGTATATCCTTTTGCATATCAAAGAGTACACTATATAGAATTTCTCGTTCATTGAGGCCTGTATTTTCTTTTTGTCCAAATAATACAGGAAATTCAGCAGGCGAACTTTGAGGTAAATACGTTTGTAATTTTTCCAAATTAATCAATCGTTCTTTTTCGATAATGGTAATTTGTTCAGTTACATTTTTCAATTCGCGCACATTTCCTTTCCACGTATAATTTACCAAATAGTGGAGCGCCTCTTCCGTTACTTGTAAAAGAGGCATTCTATATTTTTCGCTTAAATCCGAAGAGAATTTGCGAAAAAGAAGCGGAATATCTTCTTTTCGTTCTCTTAGCGCAGGCACTTGAATAGCAATACTATTCAAACGATAAAACAAATCTTCTCTAAAACTACCTTTTTGAATCGCTTCAGGAATATTGACATTCGTTGCCGCCACAATACGCACATCCGTTTTTAATACTTTAGAAGAACCTACTTTTAAAAATTCACCACTTTCCAATACACGCAATAAACGCACTTGCGTTGACAAGGGTAAATCGGCCACTTCATCTAAAAAAATAGTACCTCCATTGGCTTCTTCAAAATAGCCCTTTCTAGATTCTCTAGCATCTGTAAACGCGCCCTTTT
>JAVVPL010000075.1:4781-10681 GCA_036655775.1 Bacteroidales bacterium
CTTTTCATGTCCAAAAAGTTCAGAATCAATAGTTCCACCAGGAATAGCTCCACAATTAATGGCTACATAAGGCGCATGCTTACGAGCACTGAGGTGGTGTATGATTTTTGGAAAAAATTCCTTTCCAACACCACTTTCTCCCGTTACCAATACACTTAATTCGGTATTTGCCACTTGAGCGGCAATATCAATAGCCCTATTCATCAAAGGAGAATTTCCTATGATCCCAAACCGTTGCTTGATACTTTGAATATCCATAATACGTATTTATATAGTGTAAAAGATTATAACCATTCGTAACTACTTATTTGTACAGGTAAATGCAAATTGGGTAATACTTTTTCAATCAACATCCCATCGCGGTTATCATATTCATAACCAAAGGTAGCACGAATTCCCATAGAAACAAATTGAACGGCTCTATCCAATGCAATAGGCAGACTGTCGCCTTGCATCAAAGAACCCGTAAGAACGCTTGTAAAGGCATCGCCTGTACCTGGATAATGAGCAGGTAAGTAAGGACAACTCACTTTCCAAAATCTATTTCCCACCCGGTTGTAGGCTACCACCGAAGTCCGTTCAGGTCGATCGGGGATAGGCACACTTGTAATGACCACCATTTGAGGACCCATAGCCGACAAGGCTAATAAATTCTTTTTTAATTCGACTTCGCAAATGGTTTCTTTATAGGGCTGATCTAATAAAAAAAACATTTCGGTCATATTAGGTGTAATAACATTGGCTTTTTGTACCAATTTTCGCATAGCGCTTACCATATTATTTTGATAGGAGGCATATAATTTTCCATTATCGCCCATTACGGGGTCCACCACCACCAATTGTCCCTCTTGTGAAAAATCAGTAATGAATTGGTATACAATATCCACTTGTTCTTCGGAACCTAAAAAACCACTGTAAATGGCATCAAATTTAACTTGTAATTCCCGCCAATGATCAATAAATAGCGACATTTCATGCGTTAAATCCAAAAAAGAATATTTGCTATATTGGGTATGATTAGACAAGAGAGCCGTAGGCAAGGGGCAGACTTGAATCCCCATAGACGATATAATAGGAATTACAGCAGTAAGAGAAACTCTTCCCAAACCACACATATCATGAATTGCGGCAATTTTTTTTACTTGATTTTGCATCGAAAAGAAAATTAATAAATATAGTTATTTGACCAATAACAAGATAGTAGTAAGAATACTAATAGAAACTACGGAACCCACCCCAAAGCCAATCCATGCACGTTTTGCTTTCATTTTTTTGGCCTCTTGTGTATAGGCATCGTAATAAATACGATCTTGCAGAATATCCATATTTGGAGAACCTAAATTTTCATAACGAGGTGTGATTTTGGCCACAGGTAAAGCCAAAGCCAAACCCACAATGGGATTGATTACACTTAAAGCAGTGACTCCAGCCGTAGAGGCTCGGTGCATTTTATAATATGTATTGGCATCTTTTTTGGCTTGCATACAAATTTGACCCACCCATAACATTTGTTCGCTATCGGCGGTATTAATTAAAGACACATTGCCGAACACCGAACTTGAATCATTGTAAAGGAAACGGTATAGATCCTCATTGGGTATTTTGAACGTGACTGTTTTTTTACCAGAAGGCATACTAAATGTAGTTTCATTGGCTCCCACTGTAAAGCTTTGTCCAAAACAAGAAACACTAAATAATAAAAATAAATATATTAAGCCTTTTCTCATAACGTCATAATCGTATATATAATTGTATGCTATTTTTTAACATCACAGAATCAATCGGCAAATATACATAAAAAATACGTGAATTGCACATTTTTTTGTATTTTTGTACTTTCAAAATAGATAGAAATTTAGTATGCGATTACAAAAAAATTCAGCAGGCAAAGTACAAGTATTCGATCTCGTTCGGAAAAAGTACGTTGCATTTACCCCAGAGGAAGAAGTGCGTCAAAGTTTAATAGTCTATTTAAATGAATCTTTACATATTCCCATTGCCAGCATGACCGTTGAGAAATCATTTACACTTTATGGCAAAGAGCATCGTCCAGATTTGATTGTATACAATAAAAAAGCACAAGCTGTATTGCTAGTAGAGTGCAAAGCTCCTCATATTCCTATTACTATGGTAACCCAAGAACAGATTGCTCGTTATCAATTAATTAAAAAAGTTCCATATTGGATACTTACCAATGGCAAAGAATGTCATGCGTATCAAATCGATTTGCATACAAGTGAAATACGAACATTACATAGCCTTCCAGACTGGAATCAACTCAATATCGAATAAAATATATGTTTTTTTTAAAATAAATTTTTGTATATCAAATAATTTACCTACATTTGCCGCACAAATTTTATTTTTTATTATTAACTTTTATTTTTTATGAACATTTTTGTTGCAAACTTGAACTACAAAGTTCGAAGTGAAAATCTTAAGCAAATCTTTGCTGACTATGGTGAAGTTACATCATCTAGAATTATTATGGAACGCGGTACCAACCGCTCAAAAGGTTTCGGTTTTGTCGAAATGGCAGATGACGAGCAAGCTCGTAAAGCTATCGAAGAATTAAACGGTGCTGAATGGGAGGGTCGTGCAATCATTGTAAAAGAAGCACTTCCACGTACAGAAGGCGATCGTCAAGACTAATACATAATCTTGCCTCCCCCTATAGGGTATCCGTAAGGGTACCCTATTTTTTTTGTTTTATTATATAGGTTTGGCATATTTTTTGTTATATCTACTTTTTATGATACGTTTTTTTATATTACATAAAACCTCCTAAAAAACCAAAACCAAAACCAGAAACTGCGTTGATGAAGAGCAGAGAATGTACTAATTCTCTGCTTCACGCAGTTCTAATTTGAATTTCATTTTCCATTTAGCTTCTATTCTTTGTAAATGTTGAAGTTAATCTATCTAATTGCATGCTGAATACATTATTGCTATTTGTAAGTTTGACATTTGTAGCGCCCCTACCTCCGCCAGAGGGTTTTGTTTTGCCCTGTGTGATTGAAAATGGCGATACGATTCCCTTTGTTCAATTACCTGAATTTTTATTTTATCAAAAGCGTTTTTTGTCTGAAAAAGAGCGTAAGGCATGGTATCGTTTAGTGTACAATGTACGAAAAGTATATCCATACTCCAAAATTGCGGGAAAAAAACTAGGCGAATATAATGCTCAACTTGCTTTAGCTAAGAGTGAAACCGAAAGAAAAACGATTATGAAGAAGGCTGAAGCTATGATTAAAGCCGATTTTCAAAAGGATTTGATGAATCTTACCATTTCACAAGGCAAAGTATTACTCAAATTAGTTTATAGAGAAACAGGGAATAGTTCTTATTCCTTAGTGAGAGAATTGAGAGGACGTTTTACAGCTTTTTTTTATCAAGGTTTTGCGCGTATTTTTGGCTATAATCTCAAAGTGGTTTATGAGCCATTGGGAAGAGATCAAGATGTTGAAGGAATCGTATGGATGATAGAAACAGGGCGAATGACCCCAATTCCTTTGCCCGAAAAAGAGCCAAAAGTGTCTAAGCGAAATAAAAAATGAATAAAATAAATTGAAATTTGAAAATAAATAAAAATAAATTCAGCTCATTCTTAGTTTGTTAAGCTAATATCTGTAATACTAATGGAAAATAATCTAAAAAACATTTGATTATTAAAAAAAAAAGTACTAATTTTGCACCCTATTTCGGAAACGGAATTAGGGATTGAGTAGCTCAGCAGGTAGAGCACATCCCTTTTAAGGATGGGGTCCTGGGTTCGAATCCCAGCTCAATCACAAAGGAGGTTCTAAAAGACCTCCTTTTTTGTTGTATATCAAGGGGGCGCACATTATTTAGCACCCTTCTAGTTCATTCACACCGATATTATTTTAGCATCTATTTTACGTATGTATACATTTCTTTTCAAATTTATATTTATCCCTCTCTCATGGCTTCCTATGCAACTATTATATCTATTTTCCGATATTCTGGCATGGGTACTCAAAGACGTGCTTAAATATAGAAAAGAAGTAGTTTTACGCAATCTTCGCAATTCATTTCCCGACAAAACAGAAGCTGAGATTCAAAGCCTTTCTACAAAGTTTTATCAGCATTTGTCCGATATCTTTATGGAAGCATTTAAAATGTTGAGTTTATCCAAAAAACAAGTACTGGAGCGATACCATTGTAAAAATCCCGAACTATTGAATTCGTGTTATGCGCAAGGTCAATCCGTGATTTTGATTTCCGCACATTACAATAATTGGGAATATATGGTACTTTCATTAGATCTGCAATTTCAAGCCCATGGGGTAGGAGTGGGCAAACCCTTATCAAATAAAAGTTTTGGCGATGTATTGACCCGATATCGTACCCGTTATGGCACCGAAGTGATAGATGCGCATACGATTCGCCAAAAATTTGAACAATACCAAAACGAGCATATTTACTGTGTGTACATGATGCTCAATGATCAATCGCCAGGAAACCCTAGCAAATGCTATTGGACACAGTTTTTACATCAAGACACAGGGGTTGTTTTTGGTCCCGAATATTATGCGAAAAAATATAACGATCCCGTTTTTTTCTATGCCGTGAACAAAGTCAAGCGTGGGTATTACGAATTTGAAATTTTCCCTATCAGTGCCGATCCCATTCATGAACCCCAAGGTGCCATTATCGAAAAAAGCACGCAAATGTTGGAAAAATTAATTATCCAAAATCCAAGCTATTGGTTGTGGTCACATAAAAAATGGAAACATAAAAAACCTGAAATACATGGAAAATAACGCACAATCTTCCGCTTTAGTGTTTTTAAATACCTCGCGCTCATGGGGCGGATTGGAGATGAACACCGTATCTTTAGCCAAATGGATGTTGAAGTATGGCAATACCGAAATTTGGTGTCATCCCTACTCACCCATAGCAAAACAAGCCCAAATGGAAGGTTTAACGATACAATATATTTCTAAAAGAAGTAAGCTATTTCCCTTACGTGCAGCCTATGTGATGGCAAAAAAAATGAAGAAAATAGGGAGTCGAAAATTGTTCTTTTGTGACAATAAAGATATGAGTTTATGTTGTTGGGCCAAAATATTTAATCCATCCTTGCGTTTGTTTTATCAGCAACACATGCAAATAGGGGTAGATAAGAAAGATTGGCTTCATACCCATCGGTATCAATATTTAGATAAATGGATTTCTCCCTTAAATTATTTAGCCGAAGAGGTTAAGCAGAAAACCAATATAGATCCCCAAAAGATAGTCTGTATTCCCTTAGGAGTAGATATTCAAAAATTATTAGCAGGGAAGTTGTTAACGAAAATGATTGCGCAGTCCCATTGGCATCTATCAACCAATCGCCCTGTAATTGGTATTTTAGGGCGTTTAGATCGACTTAAAAATCAGCATATAGTGATAGAAGCCGTCCATATTCTCAAACAACGCAATATATTTGTTGATTTATTGATTGTGGGAGAACCCACAAGAGAAAAAGCCCAACAAGTTTATGCACACGAATTAATCCAACAAGTGATAGATTCACAATTAGAAAGCCAGGTATCATTCCATCCCTTTACCGATCAAATTACTAATTTTTATAAAGCATTAGATTTATTTGTGATGGCAACAGATTGTGAAACCTATGGTATGGTTACCCTAGAGGCAATGCTCTGTGGCGTTCCTGTATTAGCAAGTAATGCAGGCGGATCGCCTGAAATTTTGCAAAATGGAAAATATGGCAGCTTGTTTCAGCCATCCAATGCACAAGATTTGGCCAATAAAATGATTTACATACTTGATAACAAAGAGTTAATCATTCAAAAAGCCGAACTTGCCAACGAATATGTAAGCCTCAATTTTGATATGAATTCGGAAACTCAAAAAATCCATAATTTAGTAAATAA
>JAVVPL010000076.1:0-10447 GCA_036655775.1 Bacteroidales bacterium
AAATGGATATTAAAGTAGATGGTCTTTCGTATGAAGTTTTAGCAAAAGCACTTGCACAAGCCAAACAAGGTCGTGCACATATTTTAGGTAAAATTACCCAAACACTTGCAGGACCTCGTGAAGATTACAAACCTCATGCTCCTCGTATTATTCAAATTTCTATTCCTCGTGAATTTATTGGCGCTATTATTGGTACGGGAGGAAAAGTAATTCAAGAAATGCAAAGAGAAACAGGAACCACTATTTCAATTGAAGAAGTAGGTGATTTTGGTATTATCGATATTGCAGGAACCGATAAGGCTTGTATGGATGCTGCTCTTGAACGCATTAAAAATATTACGGCAGTACCTGAAGTGGGTGCGGTATATGATGGGGTAGTCAAAAATATTCAAACTTTTGGTGCTTTTGTGGAAATTCTTCCTGGAAAAGATGGCTTACTTCATATTTCAGAAATTTCTTGGAATCGTCTAGAAAAAGTAGAAGATGCCTTGAAAGAAGGCGACAAAATTCAAGTAAAATTGATTGAAGTGGATAAAAAAACGGGGAAATTGAAACTTTCTCACAGAGTATTACTTCCAAAACCTGAAGGATATAAAGAGCCTGAAGCGCGCGGAGATAGAGGCGAACGTCGAGACAGAGATCATGGCGATAGACGTGCTCCTAGAGAAGAGGTAGTGCCCGTTATGGCTAAACCTGTGATCAAAAAAGAAGAATAGATAGAACAAAGAATATTCTCAATTAAAACCGCGTATGCTTTGAAAAGTATACGCGGTTTTGTTTTATGCAATCTAAAATACAATTGGAATGGATGATTTTATATTTTTAAAAAAATAAGTAGTATCTTTGTCAATGCGTAATGCAAACTTCACTAATTTCTATACTAAAATACTATATCTGATGGATAAAATAGCCGTATTTCCAGGATCTTTTGATCCGCTGACTATTGGACATGAAAGTGTAATCCGACGCGCACTCCCTTTGTTTGATAAACTGATTATTGCTATCGGTCGTAATACAGAGAAGAAAGGTTTGTTTGAGGTGGATCAAAGACTTCTTTTTATCAAGGAATTATTTAAAAATGAATCCAAAATAGAGGTAGATAGCTTTGAGAATTTAACGGTGGATTATTGCAAAAAAATGAATGCCAGCTATTTAATTCGAGGATTGCGGACCTCCGCTGATTTTGAATTTGAACGCATGATTGCACTGACAAATAAAACCTTAGAATGTAATATAGAAACGGTATTTATGCTTACGGATAGTAAGCATACGTTTATCACTTCTTCTATTGTAAGAGATATTTTACGTTATCATGGGGATGTTTCTCAATTTGTACCTCCTTGCATTTGCAAAATGATTCAAGAGTATTATGCAAAATAAAGATTCTCAGTTTGATTTATCCATTGTGATTGTCAATTACAATGTGTGCAGTTTTTTGGAACAATGTTTAGCCTCTGTTCAAAAAGCAATATCCCATCTAAATGTAGAAATTTTTGTAGTAGACAATAATTCGGTGGATGGCTCGGTGGAAATGGTAAAAGCAAAATTTCCGCAAGTGTTTTGTATAGACAATAAAGAAAATGTGGGTTTTGCCAAGGCCAACAATCAAGCAATCCGTTTAGCCAAAGGTCGATATATTCTTTTGTTAAATCCAGATACGGTGGTAGAAGCCGATACCTTTGATTTATGTGTAGCTTTTATGGAGGAAACGAAGGATGCTGGCGCTTTAGGTGTAAAAATGTTGGATGGGAAAGGGCGCTTTTTACCAGAATCAAAGCGTGGTTTACCCACCCCCGAAGTATCGTTTTATAAAATCAGTGGTCTTTCTAAATTATTTCCCTATTCCAAACGCTTAGGCAAATACCATTTATCCTATTTAGATAAAGATCAAATTCATTCAGTGGATATTCTCTCGGGGGCATTTATGCTCTTGCGTACAAGTGTATTGGAGAAAATAGGTTTACTTGACGAAAGTTTTTTTATGTATGGGGAAGATGTCGATTTATCGTATAGAGTATTGTTGGGAGGATACCAAAATTATTATTTTCCCAAAACACGTATCATTCACTACAAAGGAGAAAGCACCAAAAAAGGCAGCCTTAATTATGTAATTGTATTTTATCGTGCCATGCAAATTTTTGCAGAAAAATATTTTTCAAAAAAAAATACCTGTCTATTTTCGTGGTTTATCAAAATTGCTATTTGGGCTCGCGCCTCTCTCTCTATTTTTCAGCGTATATTTACGAAAATAGCCTTTCCTGTCTTCGATTTTGTGCTTAGCTATGGAATACTTGTTTTATTACAATATGTATGGTCTAGATTCTATTTTCAGAATGTCGAACATTTCCCTCAAATATATACACACTGGATTTTGCCGATTTATGCGCTTATTTGGATAGTGGCTTTATGGGTGGGAAAAGCATATACAAAACCAATTCATGTATGGCGTATAGTTTATGGATTTGTAGGAGGAAGTGTTTGTATACTTTTAGCACATGCACTCTTGGGTGCAGAATGGCATTTTTCTCGCTTTATAATTATTGTAGGGAGTATTTTATCTTTAAGTATTTTGCTTATGTATAGGTATATAGGTAGTTGTTTTTTTAAAATAAAGTTTGCTTTCTATTCAAAAAAACATAAAAAATATTTAATTTTGGGTGATGGCCAAGAAGTGAAAAGAGTTGCTGATTTATTGGTGCAAAAAGGCGTTGATCTTTGTAATATTTATAATATAAAACTCAACTCGCCTTTAGAACTTAGTTATTTGATGTTAGAAATTGTAGAAATGGAACGATTATATAAAATTGATGAATTTTTATTTTGTGCCAAAAATATGAGTTATTCTAGCATTATTAGCTTAATGAGCACCTATAAACACAAAGATATTGACTATAAAATTGTAATGTCCGAAGGCGATTTTATGATTGGGAGCCAATCGGTAGAAAAATTGTAGATAAAACACAGTATTTTGTTATTTTATAATATATTGTATACCAATATATTATAAATAAAGTTTAAAAATAGTTAAAAAAATTTTCATGAAAGCTATTTTATTTGATAAAAAATAGCTTTTTTTGCAGAAAAAACCCAATAAGACGACAATGGCTAAAAAAGCAGTTGTAAGCAAAACTAAAAAGAATGAAACGCCTAAAAAGGTAGTAAATTCAAAAATACAGGATACAAAAAAGGTAGCTTCCCAAGCTATCACTAAGACGGATGCAAAAAAGTCAGTATCTAAAGCGGTTTCTCAAAAATCGAAAGTGGTGGCTGCCAAAGTAAAGGGGGTAGCTGTCAAAGCAGCACCTAAAGCAATGGATAGGAAACCGATTGCAAAGGGGGGCGTTGCTAAAGTAGCACCTAAAGCGAAGGCTAAGCAAGCAATTGTAAAGAAAGTTGCCAAAGCGGCACCTAAAGCAATGGATAAGAAACCGATTGCAAAGGGGGACGTTACTAAAGTAGCACCTAAAGCGAAGGCTACGCAAGCAATTGTAAAGAAAGTTGCCAAAGCGGCACCTAAAGCAATGGATAAGAAACCGATTGCAAAAGGGGGCGTTGCTAAAGTGGCACCTAAAGCGAAGGCTAAGCAAGCAATTTCAAAGAGAATAGTTGCTAAAGCAGCACCTAAAGCGAAGGCTAAGCAAGCAATTGCAAAGGGAGTAGTTGCTAAAGCAGCACCTAAAGCGAAGGCTAAGCAAGCAATTGCAAAGAGAGTAGTTGCTAAAGCAGCACCTAAAGCGAAGGCCAAGCAAGCAATAGCAAAAGGAGTAATTGCCAAAGCAGCACCTAAAGCGAAGGCTATGCAAGCAATTGCAAAGGGAGCAGTTGCCAAAGCAGCACCTAAAGCGAAGGCTACGCAAGCAATTGCAAAGGGAGTAGTTGCCAAAGCGGCACCTAAAGCGAAGGCTACGCAAGCAATTGCAAAGGGAGCAGTTGCTAAAGCGGCACCTAAAGCGAAAGTTGAGCAAACAATCGTAAAAGAAGTAGTTGCCAAAGTGATACCTAAAGCAAAGGATAAGAAAAATGTAAAGCCTATAGGAAAGGATAAGGATGAACAGAAGAAAAAAACATCTAGTATGGGAGAGGGCGCAAAAAAGTTTGAAAAGAAAACAAAAGAAAAAAAAGTTGATACTCAGGTGGTGCAAAAAGTAGAAGAAAAAGTCGAAAAAAAAGAAAAAGCGGCAATGCTAGCTAAAAAAAACATAATTAAACCCAGCCGAATTGTAAGTCTAGAAAAATTAGAGCCTGCAATTTTAGCTCTTTTTCATGTTAAATATGCAGAAGGATATCAAGATTTTATATCGAGATACCCCAAACCCAATGGCGAATATTTTTTTGCAGTACCTTTGGATACAGAACAAGCTAACTTTTTGGTTAAAGTGGAAGTAAAAATTGATACCTTGATAGAGGAAGATGATGATACTTTTGGAGATATTCCCGATGATACCATCAAAGAAATAGGGGATGAGCCTGAAATTACAACGGAAACAATTACGGATGAATTTGCTGATACATACACCGACGAATAAATGAAAACTAGTGAATATATGCGAACATAAATAGCGTGAAATATATATTCAAAATAAAAAATCTTTTAAATTTCCAAAAACGGATTTACATAAAATAAAAAATATAAATATAAAAATAAAACTAAAAAATGAACAAAAAAATTATTACTCCTGCGAGTTTGCTTGCTGTTGCTATTATTGTTGTGGCTGCGGTTACACGTTTACTTCCTCACCCTGCAAATGTAACGCCTATTATGGCAATTGCTATTTTTGGTGGTGCGTATTTTTCAAAAAAATACATGGCTGTACTATTGCCTTTATGTATTTTATTTGTTACCGATTTAGTACTTGGTATGCATGCTAGTATGTGGGCAGTGTATGCGGCTTTCCTTATGGCTGCAGGCATTGGCATGATTTTAAAAAATAGAGTAAAAGTAAGTACGGTGCTAGGTGCTTCTTTGGCTTCTTCTATTGTATTTTTCTTAGTTTCCAACTTTGGCGTTTGGATTAGTGGTCTTTGTGGCTATCCAATGAGTTTTAGTGGGTTGGTACTATGTTATGAAATGGGTTTACCTTTTTTCCGTAATGAAGTAGTAGGAACATTGGTTTATTCAGGAGTTATGTTTGGCGTATTTGAATATGCAAAAGTAAAATTTCCTGCTTTAGCAAAAATATAAGTAAAAAATTGTAAGATTACTTCTTTCAATTTTTTAAGGGAAGCGGTATGAATTAATTTAGCTTTTGCATTCAATAAATGTCAAAGTAAAAATTGGTTCATACCGCTTGCTTATTTAGGGTAAAAGACAATCTTAGAAATTCATTTTACGGTTTATTCTTTGGTAAATATATAAATTTTTCGTAAGTTTGTACAAAATGTGCATACGGATATCTTTTCTTTATAAAACGAGAAACTTCTAACCGTAGAAGGCTTATGAAGAACCTAAAGATTTGGAAACGTATATATATATATATATATAATTGGAAACACATATATAAAATTCCAAAAGGATAAATCTAAAAAATTAAAAACGTAATCATAAATTAAAAATTAAACGTCATGTCTGAGAAAATTTTAGAAAATGTTCGTCCCGGAGTTGTATCGGGAAAAGATTTGCAAACTATTTTTGCGATTGCAAAAAAGAATAAATTTGCTATTCCTGCGGTGAATGTGGTGAGTACGGATTCTGTAAATGCAGTAATGGAAGCTGCTAAACTTGTAAATTCACCTATCATTATACAGTTTTCAAATGGGGGCGGGGTGTTTTACGCAGGTAAAAGTATTGCTGCCGATAAAGCAGGCGTATTGGGTTGTATTTCGGGTGCAATGCATGTGCATTTGATGGCAGAAGTATACGGAGTACCTGTAATTTTACATACAGATCATGCGGCTAAGAAATTATTACCTTGGATTGACGGTCTTTTGGATGCAGGGGAAAAATATTATGCGGATCACAAAAAACCATTGTTTAGTTCTCACATGTTGGATCTATCGGAAGAACCTTTACATGAGAATATTGAAATTTGCAAAAAATATTTGGCTCGGATGGCTAAAATTGACATGACCTTAGAAATCGAGTTGGGTATTACGGGTGGCGAAGAAGATGGCGTAGATAATACGCATGTGGATAATGCTCGTTTATATACACAACCTGAAGATGTGGCTTATGCGTATGAAGAATTATTGAAGATTAGTCCTAATTTTACAATTGCCGCTTCTTTTGGAAATGTACATGGCGTGTATAAACCTGGAAATGTAAAATTGGAACCTCAAATTTTACGTAATTCACAAGCATATATTCAAAAGAAATATAATACTTCTGAGAATCCAGTGAGTTTTGTATTTCATGGCGGATCGGGATCTGAACCAGCTAAAATAAAAGAAGCTTTAGGGTATGGAGTTGTCAAAATGAATATTGATACCGATACGCAATGGGCTTTTTGGGATGGAGTTCGCAAATTTGAAATTAAAAATCATGCTTATTTACAAGGTCAAATTGGAAATCCTGATGGGGCCGACAAACCAAACAAAAAATATTATGATCCACGTGCTTGGCTTCGTAAAGGAGAAGAGGCAATGGTGGAACGACTCAAAATTGCATTTGAAGATTTAAATGCAATGGGACGGAATTAAAACACTGATTATTTATATATTATAGAATATACAAATGGTAAAATAAAAGAAGCTGCTCATTTTTTTGGCAGCTTCTTTTGTTATTTACGGCATTTTTTACTACCTTTGCCAGCTATGAATTTTCAAAGAGGAATATATATATGTGCATTTTTATTTAGCTTGGTCTTGCTTGAGGCTCAGCCGAATCCATATAAGAATCTTCAGCCCATTACTATTTTGGAAAGTCAAAACGACAGCATTGATTTAGCAAGAATATATTATAAATATTTGATGCCTCCCGAAGATAATGAATTTTTCTCTGCAATTTCAGATGATTATGAGAGTTTTGACAATCAAGCTATTCATTATCCGAGAACTGATTTTTCACATAAAAAAGATACCACCTATTTACCCTTGCTTTTAAGTGCAGATCAAAAATATGTACATCCTTTTAATGGAATTGTAACTTCTCGTTTTGGTCCTCGTTCCCGTCGGTATCATAAGGGGACCGATGTGAAATTATATACAGGAGATCCTATACATGCAGCCTTTGACGGGGTTGTACGGGTGTCGGTACGGAATCCTTCGTATGGATATTTAGTGATTGTGCGTCATTATAATGGATTGGAAACCTATTATGCACACATGTCCAAATTATTAGTAGAGGCAGATCAACCTGTAAAAGCAGGAGATTTGGTGGGTTTAGGAGGAAATACGGGGCATTCAAGAGGTTCACACTTACATTTTGAAGTTCGCTATTTGGGAGCGGCTATTAATCCTGAAGAGGTAATTGATTTTAAAAAATATTCTTTACTGCAAGATACCTTGTATTTAACTCCCCAAACTTTCTCCTATACCAAACACGTGAGTAAGCCAGCACAAGCGCGTTATCATAAAATACAAAAAGGCGAAACTCTTAGTGGAATTGCTCGTAAGTATAGAACCACCGTAGCTACTTTGGCAAAATTGAATAAAATTAGTACCAAAACCAAAATTCGTGCAGGTAATAGTATACGAGTTCGCTAATTGGCATTGTGCTTAATTCACCTTTTACACCTTTAATTCTTCGCTGCTTTAAAAAAACACGGGTTTATCGAGTAATATATCCATCGTTATGGGGGTGTCTTTAGGAAATGTGCCCGCTAGAATTTGTTTTGAAATTTCATTTAAAATTGTTTTTTGAATAAAGCGTTTCAATGGACGTGCTCCATATTGAGGTGTATAGGCTTTTTGAACAATATAATCTATGGCTTCTTCTTTGAAACTGAGTATATAGTTGTTGGCTGCCAACAATGCACTTAATTGAGCTAATTGCATGCTTACAATTTCCTTAATCTCTGCTGAATTTAAAGGTTTAAACATAATAATTTCATCAATACGATTCAAAAATTCGGGTCGAAATTGTTGACGTAAGAGTTGCATAACGTCGGTTTTGCTTTTTTGATAACACTTTTCTTCTTCGCCTTTTTTGCATTGATCAAAATTTTCTTGAATTAAGTGAGCACCTGTATTGGAGGTCATAATAATAATCGTGTTCTTAAAATCGGCAAAACGACCTTTATTATCAGTTAAACGGCCATTATCTAAAACTTGTAAAAGAATATTGAATACATCGGGATGTGCTTTTTCAATTTCATCTAAAAGAATTACGGAATAGGGGTGACGTCGTACAGCTTCGGTAAGTTGTCCACTTTCATCATATCCTACATAGCCAGGAGGAGCTCCCACTAAACGGGATACGGTATGTTTTTCTTGATATTCAGACATATCAATACGAATGATTGCATTCTCATCATTGAAAAGATAGTCGGCAAGTGCGTTGGCAAGTTCGGTTTTTCCAACCCCAGTGGTTCCTAAGAAAATAAACGACCCTATTGGACGTTTGGGATCGCTAAGTCCAGCTCGAGAACGTCGAATGGCATCGGCCACGGCACTAATGGCTTCCTCTTGTCCCACCACTCTATGGTGCAATTCATCTTCGATATGGAGAAGTTTTTCTCTTTCGCTTTGGAGCATTCGATTGACAGGAATGCCTGTCCAACGAGCCACAACTTCAGCAATTTCTTCACTTCCAATTTCTTCTTTAATCAAAGCTGAATTGGCTTGTAATTGAGTTAGTTGGTTTTTATATTGGCTTACTTTGGCTTCGGCATCTTTGATTCGTCCATAACGTAATTCGGCTACTACTTCATAATTTCCGCTACGTTCGGCTTGTTGGGCTTCAAATTTGTATTTTTCAATGGCATTCATTTCTTGTTGAATGCTTTCTACAATTTCTTTTTCGGCTTTCCATTTTTTCTTCATTGCATCGCGTTCCACCGACAAACTATCAATTTCAGTTTTGAGTTGTTCTAATTTTAATTTGTCTTTTTCTCGTTTAATGGCTTCGCGCTCAATTTCCAATTGACGAATACGTCTTTCTATTTCGTCGAGTTTTTCTGGCACTGAATTGATTTCTAAACGCAATTTTGCAGAAGCTTCATCAATTAAATCGATGGCTTTATCGGGAAGAAAACGGTCGGTAATATACCGTTGAGAGAGTTGTACGGCAGCAATAATAGCTTCATCTTTGATACGGACTCTATGGTGAGTTTCGTATCGTTCCTTGAGTCCTCTAAGAATAGAAATGCTATCTTCCATATTGGGCTCGTCAATGGTTACAATTTGGAATCGACGCTCCAAAGCTTTATCTTTTTCAAAATATTTTTGATATTCTTTGAGGGTGGTGGCCCCAATGGCACGAAGTTCGCCTCTGGCTAAGGCAGGTTTGAGAATATTGGCGGCATCCATAGCTCCTTCACCACCGCCTGCACCTACTAGGGTGTGGATTTCATCGATAAAAAGAATTACTTCGCCATTGGATTCTATCACTTCTTTCACTACGTTTTTAAGACGTTCTTCAAATTCGCCCTTGTACATAGCTCCCGCTACGAGCGAACCCATATCTAAGGAATAGATTTGTTTTGTCTTTAAATCTTCGGGTATATCTCCACTAATAATTCGATGGGCGAGACCTTCTGCAATAGCGGTTTTTCCAACCCCTGGTTCGCCTATAAGGATAGGATTATTTTTAGTTCGACGAGAAAGAATTTGTAACACTCGACGAATTTCTTCATCTCGACCTATCACGGGATCTAGTTTCCCTGCTTTGGCTAATTCATTGAGATTTTTGGCATATTTAGGAAGGGCTTGTAAGCCTTCTCCCGAAGGAGTTTGTTGATTTGTGTTCATGGTGTATTTAGTTTTTTAATAAAGTATTCAATACAAAAATAAATAACAAAAGCTTTGCCAAAGGAAAGGATCATAAAAAACGGAAAAGAAGGGTGTCAAAAAGGCATAGAATAACGACAAAAATTCATAGCATACGCATTCTTAGTGGGTCGATTCGTAAAGTTTGGGCTTTTCGCTGCGTTTTTTAGCAGGAAGAGGGGGATTGGAATTATGGGCATCTACATCTAATTTTAAATTCCATTTTCCTTGTTCAAAAAAAAAGGCATCATAAATACCTCCTATAGGCAAATAAAAAGAAAATTCATTTTGTAAATGACTTTTTAAGGGAACTAAACGATCAAAAACAATTAGATTGGCGGGGATGCTATGCAGACTCGGTGCCACTCCTTTTTTTTTGCTCGCTATTTTTTTTGGATACGATTGGTAATCATAACGTAAAATCATATCATACATTTTACCTAGACGAAAAATTACTCTTTTTTGTAAGGTTTTACCCATTTTAAATAGAGGACTTCCAAAAACTAGGTCTCCATTGGATTTGATATACAAACTTTCAATTACTTTTCGATTGCAAAGGGCATCGCTACCATTCCATCACAAA
>JAVVPL010000077.1:0-10431 GCA_036655775.1 Bacteroidales bacterium
ACTAACTTGTACTTCTAAATTTAAAGATGCTTGGGCAGGTAAAATTTCTTTTGTTTTGTAACTTACTATATTTTTATCTATATTCCATTCCATATCACCTGCTATTTTGGTATCTTCATTAACTTTATTTAAACGGCATCGGTCTAAATTGATTCGGATATTACTTTTTTGCCCATCTAAATTTGTAGAAAAACTATCCACTGGCAAATTAAATGCCACTTGCGGCAATGCAAACACATCGACATCAAGCGATTTTTCGGTAGGATTGATATCGGCAATAATAGTCTGTCCATCGATAAAAGAAGTTTCATATAATTCACATTTATCACCCAATTCAAATTTAAACTTACAATGCCCTCGAATTAATCCATTCAATACCGAATAATTAAAAGCTAATTTACCTGCAAACCAAGTAGGATTTGGCAATTGAGCTTCTAAAAGTGTAGCCATTTCACCTTCCAAAATCGGAAGATTTCGTTTAGCTCCAAAAATGCTTAGGCGTAAACCTACAGCTCCATAGAAATAACTATATGCTTGTCCAGATGCATACCAACCGTTTACGCCTATGGGCTCATCCCGTCCTTTACATGAAAGCCCTCCATATTTCCGAAGAAGCACATCAAAACCGAGTTCACTTTCAAAAGCAGCATAAAAAGCAAGAAAATTCAAATTGCCCGTATTAAACCCCAAATTGGCTCCCATACTAAATCCTCGTCCACGAGTAATACTATTGATATTCCGACCTTGCTCCAAACTTCGCGTATCTCCTGATTTTAATAATCTTGCCGTTTTCTCATTAGGCATTGGCATTGGAGGAATATCGTATCCAGTCATTAAATACATACCTGTACTTAAACTAATAGGGCCTAATTTGAATTTGACTCCTAAACGTTTTTCAGGAGTACCCAGAAAAATATGCCATTTTTGAGGATCAAAATACATTTCACAAATACCCACAGCTCCAGCTGTACCCGTGCCCTTGATAACCCCCATATTCAAATAACTTTCCAATTGCGCATATAGCGATTTATTACTTACATCGTAGGTCATAAAGACCGCGGCTGTAATGGCCGCATCAAAGACTGCAGCTTCTTGTTTTTTGCGTACACTTTGTAAATCCGTATGTGTGATTTCTGAAATTTGCTGGCTCATTCTATCAAAATAATTGCCTGGCATCTCTTTCAAAAATTTACCTAAACCTTGAAAAGTAATATGATCAATACCATTGGTTTTGTTGAACCCCATCGATAAAGCCACTTCCACATTTAATAAATCGGGCACTTGAGTTGCCCCCACTACAAAGGCTTTTAGACCCAAAGAAATAGTACTATCAGGAAGATAACGTAAACCTGTTTGTGTTTCTCTATCCCCCATTGTATTACTTTCATAATCGCTCTCTGGTTTCATGCGTTGGTAAGCGCCACCACCAAAACCAGTGAGATTAAAACCTGGAAATATAGGCACTCCCATTGTTCCAAAATTGGCCAATCCATCCGCATACCAATAACGGAACGTAGGCATCGCACCAAACATCACCTTTGTTTTAACTTCTAAATCAAATGGAATTAATTTTAAAGAAATATTTCCTTTAAATCCATTTCCATAACGTTTATTTTCTCTATAAATTTGTATACTCCCTTTGAGTTTAAAGGCAGCATTGGAAGCATCTACTTTGATATCGTCTATATGTACAAAATCAAAAATCCATTTTTGTTTTTGATCTACCAGCTCCAATTTAGCACCTATACCCAAACCCATATTTCCTTTAAAGCCGCCATCCGACTGTTTAGTCAAATGAATATTGACATCAAATTTCAATTGTGCTTTATCTGCTTTTGGGGTAAGTAATTCCAAACCCGATATAGATGCGGGGAATCCATTTATTTTTAATTCTTTGTTGTATGTAAATTTTTTCACACTAAAATAAGGAGGCACATTTTGTATTTTCATTGAAGTGAACCCAATGGTACCAAAATCAAACTGTTTTTTATCTTCCGCTAGTGTATCTTTTTGAAATGGATTTATACACATTGAACCCGTGAGACAAGCTAGCGCTTTCACTTTTTTTTCTTTGTCTACTTCAATTTCAATATAAGAGGTTTTGTCCAAAGTAATATTATTGGCTTTCCACAAAGACATTTTCATTTTTTTATCCATTCGTACATTAAGACTGAGCTTTTCATCTGCCAAAAATTGACCTTTATAAACAATCGCATTCTCGTCGTCCGTAGGCAGACATACTTTGCCATCCAATTGTCCAGATATTAATTTATTACTTTGAAATGAAAGAGCTAGAGTGTCAATCGAAAACCCCCATCCCCCAATACTCCCATGGTCGAGATGTAATAAATTATCACCTTCTATTTTGCCACTAAAACCATTTTCATCAAACCATAGATGTTCCGCTATAAAACTTGGCGCTTGCTTTGTTTTTATATTTTTAAAATACGAAGGAAGTCCCACTTTTATTTTTGAGATATAAACGCCCGTCCACAAATTAGTGATCGCCTCTTTGCCTGGAAATCCACCTACGGATTCGCCTGCATAGCTATCCATTTTTGTATCATTGCGCAATTCACTCATATCGACCACTGCATTTTCGGCCGAAAAACGCCAAGAACCAAAACCCACCACTTCAAATTCAGGAATATGCACCGAAGCCAAAATATCATAAATATCCGTTGCTGAACATTGAAAAGCGAGGGTGAGTTTTTTATTATTTTGTACTTGATCATTGAGCACAGGTTTTACATATTTATCGGAAAAAATTAATTCGGCTCCTATACTTAATTCTTTAAATCCATCACAATCTATTTCGGCATAGGTAACGGGAAGTCCATCCCCCTCTTTTTTCGCCCCCTTGAGACGTAAAATAAGGGCCTCTCCCTTAAGAGAAAGATCATAATCACCCAACAAGGCTAATTTTACTTTGTCCAAATAACCGCCATCTTTAGTTATTTTAATGTTGTTTGCACCGAAATAAAGCACCGTATTAGCTTGTCCTGCATTTGGAATTGTAATGCGCAAATAAGCGGCAATTTCAGTATGGCTTGACTTGAAACAAACTTCAGCCAAAAGTAAATCATAATTGATTGTGCCTATCGTGCTACGCAGCCCCACAGGGAGTTGTCCTGGCTTACTTACTTCTATCACATCTACATAATTTTGAAGGCGATCTAATTTTTCAAAAAAAGCTTGAATGCTATCCAAATTGAAAGCATGTAAATTGATAGTAAACAAAAAAATTACACAGAAAAAAAATAATTTTTCGAGCCAAATTATTTTTTTAGAATCCGTTTTTTTTTCCATGATCTTAGAATTTTAGACTGCAAAAATAGAGTTGACAAATTAGTTTTCCGAAAAATAAATGTTAAAAGATGTTAAACGTTTAGAATTATTATGAATTTTAAGAAACATTAGGAAAGAGAACCTTAGAATTATAAAAAAAAATTAAGAAATAAAATATTTTAGCCGCTATAAATGTTTTAGATCCTTAACAAGACAAAATAGATAAGTGATTGAAAAAATTGGCAATAAAGAGAAACAAGAGATGGAAGAAAATTTAAAAATAGAAAACTTTGTTTTTAATGAACAATTTTGTAATTTTACTAAATAATTTAAAAATCTCAGTCCGAAATACAGGGGGGCTAGACCATTATTAATCTAAAGATCTTAGTCTGAAATATAGAAATTAAACTAATCTACCCAACGAATAATTATCCTTTAAAATCTAAACTTTATGCAATCTTTTACAAAATTTTTTATTTCTTTATTTCTTTATTTCTTTATTTCTTTTAGGCCCCTCTCTGTATGCTCAACAAGGAGTAAAATATAATGCGCATCCCAAAGATTTGTATAGCCATACTATACAGTTTAAATTTTATGCTGATTTTAGACAAGCAATTCATGATCATAAACCCAATTCCATTTTTTATTCAGTAAAAAATTATAATACACTAAATGCAATATGGAATTTAATTCCATCCTATGAATTTGGCTATAAATATAAATGGTTTTTCAAATTACAAACCAGCTGTTATATGAATAGGACGAACACTCAACTCTCTTCCGATTACACAATGGATGTTACAAATCAATTACATATACTCAATTTATATGTAAGTTACAATTTTTTACCTGCACACTCTCACCATACGCTTAAATTGGGTGTGGGTCCAGGATTGCAGATTGATATGGCCAAAACAATACATACCTATTTAAACGAGGAGGGCTCTTTGCGTCAACAAAGTAATAAGACTTTATATCCCTATTTTGCTTTTGGTACAGAAGTATCGTATCAGTGGAATTTTTACAAATGTTTAAGTGTAGGTGCGGACGTAGGCTATATGTTTGCTCGCGCTGCTAGCCAAGGGGATCATTTTACAGTAGGACTTACATTGAGTGCAAGTTTTACTCATCGATAACATCATTTAGATACTAGACTCAAATACGCATACTCCCTCAAATATGAAACATTTTTTTTCGTTATTTTTAGGTATGTTTTTGACATTTTTTTTTTGCGAAAAGAATGTAGCACAATCTTCCATCTCATCTCTTCCTTTATTTGATCGTGGTTTTATACAAAACTGTGGTCAATTTGAACGTTCGGGGGATAGGGATACAAATTTTATTCTCAGCATGTTTTCGGAAGGCTCTCTTTCTGTTTGGTTGACACAAGAAGGTTTATCATACGTCTTTAGCCAAACACAAGCAACACTAGACAAAACCGATTCTTTAGCTAGATTTCAACATTTATGTAGAACCGATATTCATTTTATAAATGCCAAACTTTCTTCTTCACAAGTTATTTATGAAAATCCTTTACCCTACACCTTCAACTACATTAACAAAGTTGGATCATTGGGAATATATGATGTACATCTATATCGACACATTCGAGTCAAAAATTTATACCCAGGCATTGATTATATTTTAAAATTTGATTCACTAGGCAATTTAAAACAAGAATTTGAAGTAGGACAAGGAGTTGATTACAAACAAATCCAATTTACTGTAGAAAATGCCCAAAAAGTACAAATTCAAAAACGTAACAATTTACGTATTGTGCAAAAACTAGGTGAAATCAACGAAAAAGGGGCTATTTCGTATGCTTTAGAAGGAATTAAATCATATTCTACACGCTATATAAAACGCAAAGGAGTTTATAGTTTTTCTCTTCAAGGACGAAAATCAGAGGCTGTACGTATTGATCCTGTTTTAGAATGGGCCAGTTATTTGGTTGAACTTTCAGGTAAAAAAAGTCAATTAACGGATGTATGTGTAGATGAGAAAACAGGCGGTTTGTATGTGTGTGGGTGGAGCGAGGGTGCGGCTTTTCCCTATAAAGAACAAGAAGGAGCAAGTAATTGGGAATTTGAACAAGTAAAAAAACGCAATACAAATAGTGTATTTATGTATTTAGATTCCAATAAACATATTCAATGGTGCACTTTTTTTGGCGTAGATGAATTTAGCGAACGCGCACAGGTCATAAGTCTATCGCCTCAAAAACATCTGTTGTGTGCAGGAATATTAAATGGCTCCTCCTTAACTACAGCACCCTATACACTAAATAAAGAAGGGGCCTATCAAGGTCAATCTTGTCAAGGGATAAACGAAATACAATTTCCTCGAACTTTTATTTTGGAATTTGATGCAAATAATAGAATAGAATGGGCTGCTTTATGGGGCGTTTTGGACTCTTATGTACGTGATTCTTCTATAAGATATGCTTTACCCCTTGATATGGTAATAACGGCAAAAGATGAATTATATTGTAGCTTAACTAAACTTACAGGCTTTGAAAGCTTAACAAAATACCCAAAGGAAAATGATCAAACGTATATGAATCAAACAAAAGAAGGAACTATTCTCAAGTTTGATAAAAATCGGGCTTGGGTTTGGGGTACTAATTATGGAACCGATAAAATTTCTGCTTATGGAATGTCTAGAAGTACATTATCTCGTATTGCAAGCGACTCGGCTAATAACATTTGGGTAGCGGGGAACTGTAGTGACCATATTCCTATCTTAAAAAAAACGAATGCGTATAATCAAGAATGGCACACAGCGGATACTTCTCAATTATCTGGGGTAACTAAAGGCGATTTAGATTTTTCATTTAATACAGAGGGGATATTGTGGGGGGATAATCGCGGAAATCAGGATCTTTTTCTTTCTAAATTCAATCCTCAAGGTATTTTATTGTGGTCTACCGCCATTGGTGGCAAATGGGAAGATGAACTTACAGACATGAAAATAGCACCTAATGGTCATCTCTTTGTAATTGGATTTACACGTTCCAAAGATTTTCCAATAAAAGAAAAAAAAGATGCGTTTAATCGCTATTATACAAGTGGACGCAATGCTTTTTTAATGGAATTTTCAAATGAAGGAGCTCTTTTGTGGTCGACCCATTTACCTAAACAGGATTCTTTATTTACTACTTCAGCAATTGCTGAAGTACTTTCTTTTACGCCAAATAATGGAATTTATATAATAGGAAGTGGTCCCATTCAAGATTATAAAATTGATCCCAGAGTACATACAGAGCAAGGTATTTATGAAATTTCGCAAGAACTTGGACTGAGTATAGATGAAACATACAGCTATATACACTCCATAGTTGATACGACAAATAGTCTTTCTTTTTTACTCTATTTTTCACCACAAGGAAAATTACTTTTATGGGATTCTCTTCCATTTTATGGGAATGCCGTCGCTAAATCCGACCTTTATACATTTGATGTACTGTCTGGATTTCCTATACCTAAAAATCAATGTCTCACCACCGACCTGTATCGAGGAAAATTATGGAGTCTTTTAAGCCGTTGGGGAAATACCGCTTTGGTCAATCCCAAAGATGGGAGCTATTTTGCGCCAAATACAAAACCTTATCCACAAGTCTCTTCGCTTTTACTTCGCTATACAAATTGTTTTAAAACCTTTTTTCCCGCCCGTTTGGGGAATGGTGATACGTTATATTGTGCACAACATTTGCTAACTTTACAAAAGCCCAAACATTTTTATGAATACCAAAGTGTATGGAGTACGGGAGCAACTACCGACAGTCTCTTAATTACAAAACCTGGCACATATTGGTTGAGTCTACATTCTCCTTATCCCCATTGCCCCAATTTATATTCCGACACTTTACACATAGATAGCATTCCCTATCCTACATTACATTTTTCAAACGATACCAACTATCTTTGTGTAGGAGAAAAATTGTATTTAAATGCCACGCAACTGAAAGCAAACTACCTTTGGTATACAGGGAGTCAAGATAGTTCTCATATAGTAGAATACTTAGGGGATTCAATGATTCAAGCATGGTGTCGTGTAAATACAATTTGTGGAGATACGGTGTTTGATACCGCTTTTGTGCGTTATGCGCCGCCATATATCTATTTGGGTTCAGACACTGTTTTATGTCATACCGATACACTCCCTTTAGATGCGAGCAAATACAATGGAAACATCCCTTGTCTATACACTTGGTTCATTAATGGAGATTCCGTTTCTAGCAGTCCTTTTTATACTCTCACTCGTATAAAAGACACCTTTTTAATTTGCGTAAGAGTTTCTTTACGCGATCAATCGTCTAGTTGTATTGCTTGGGATACCTTGCATGTTCGCTACTATACTTATCCAGATGTTTCCCTGCATCTTTCCGATACCAGTTTTTGTGTGGGAACTACACTTAGTTTAGATGCCCGTTCTCATACATCAATGAATACAGATGCGCATTTTAGTTGGTATACCATCTCGGATAGTTTATATTGTAGCAATGCTATCGCTTTTTTTTCGGATACAGGTGTTTTTCGTATAAAAGCAAAAAATTATTGCAGCCAGGCGTATGACACTATTCATATCGATTATGTTCCCACAGTCTGGACTCAAATCACACTGCCCGAAGATACGAACCTTTGTATGCCCAATAGCTGTACAGTGGATGTGAGCACAGCTTACCCTCAAACCCATTATTTATGGAATGATGGGGAAGAACTCAGTCTACGAACTTTCACAAGCAGTGGTAGCTACACCTTGACTCTTTGGGATACTATGGGTTGTAGCCAGAGTCAAGACTTTAGAGTACAGATAGAGGAATGCGCCATAGAAGTAGACCTTCCTAATGTTTTCACTCCTAATGGCGACGGAATTAACGATTGTTTTGTAATTCGAAATGTAGACCAATTACAAAATTTTACGATTCATATTTTCAATTCATGGGGACTTTCCGTATACAAATACCAGGGCGATCCTAAGTGTATGACATGGAACGGTCGCCTATACAATAATGGAGCTTTTGTACCTGATGGAGCTTATTTTTGGATTGTCACATGTAAAGACTTGTTGGGGAAAGCCCAAAAACAGACTGGCTGTGTAATGATATTGCGATAAACATCATAAAAAAAAGGATTGCTTCCTAAAGAAGCAATCCTTTTTATCACCCAACAACCCAATGGTTGAGGTTTAATTTTTAGTATAAGAAACTCAATAAGATACCTGCTGCTACGGCAGAGCCAATAACGCCCGCCACATTAGGTCCCATTGCATGCATCAACAAGTGATTTGTCTTATCGTATCCCTGTCCTATAATTTGTGAAACACGTGCACTGTCTGGAACGGCAGAAACACCCGCATTACCAATTAAAGGATTCATTTTGTTGCCTTCTTTCAAGAAAATATTGATAATTTTCACAAACAATACACCACTGAAAGTTGCAATAATAAATGAAGCTGCACCTAAACCAAAAATAGCAATTGATTTTGTAGTCAAGAAAGAGGTAGCTTGCGTAGAAGCACCTACGGTAAGACCAATTAAAATCGTTACGGTATCAATGATAGGACCACTCGCTGCATTTGCTAAACGTTTAGTAACGCCACTTTCTTTAAGCAAGTTTCCAAAGAAAAGCATAGCTAACAAGGGTAGACCCGAAGGTACAATAAAACAAGTAAGCAAAACGCCCATAATTGGGAAAAGTACTTTTTCAAATTTAGAAACTTGACGAGGAGGACGCATGCGGATTAAACGTTCCTTACGTGTCGTGAGCAATTTCATAATTGGAGGTTGTATCACAGGCACTAATGCCATATACGAATAGGCCGAGACCGCAATGGCTCCCATCAGCTCTGGCGCCAGTTTAGACGAAAGGAAAATAGCTGTAGGACCGTCTGCACCACCAATAATACCAATAGCCCCAGCTTCAGCAGGTGTAAAACCTAACAAAAGAGCGGCAGAGTATGCAAAGAAGATACCAAATTGTGCCGCAGCACCAATAAGCATTAACTTAGGATTAGAAATCAGCGCTGAAAAATCGGTCATAGCACCAATTCCTAAGAAGATTAGAGGCGGATACCAACCATTTTGTACTCCATCGTACAAAATATTCAATACACTACCCGATTCATAAATACCTATCTTTAATCCAGGATAAAAAGGGATATTTCCCACAATCATACCAAATCCAATAGGAATCAGTAACATTGGTTCAAATTCCTTGGAAATAGCAAGGTAGATAAATAACAAACCTACCGTAATCATCACTAGGTGTCCCATAGTGAAATTGGCAAAAGCGGTATATTCTACAAACTGTAGTAATTGATCCTGAATAAAATTTAAAAATCCAGTGGAGTTCAATGTCATCATCTGTTTAACCTCCTATAATCATTAGCACATCACCCTCCATTACAGAGTCGCCTTTGCTTACTTTGACTTCTTTGACAACACCAGCCTTATCAGAGTCAAGATTGTTATCCATTTTCATAGCTTCAAGCACCAATATTTTTTGTCCTTCTTTTACCACATCACCTACTTTAACCAAAACTTCCATAACCGTTCCTGGTAGAGGGGATTTTATTTCATACGCAGCAGAAGCGGCATTTGTTTTAGCCACTTGAGGCGTTGATTCAGTGGAAGGAATGGCAGGCTTGCTCACCAATCGAGGTGTTTTAGATTGTTTTACTTCTTTGTCAACCTCTACCTCGTAAGGGGTTCCATTCAATTCCAATTGAATGGTTCTATCCTCAACATTATTTATTTCTACGTTGTACTGTGTACCGTGTATTGTGAATTTATATTTCTTCATAAAATCTATTTTTTAGAAACTTAGTTTCTACGATTGTTAAAATAAGTGTTTAGTCCATAAATTTTAGAACTCCAAGGAGAATAGGTTTTGGAAACTTTAGTGATTGTTAGAACCGTATTTTCTTCATCGTGAAGTTCATTATTATACATATAGATGGATGCAGCAATGGCAGCGTAAATTTCGCCACTCACATCCTGAGGTCTGACTACTTCTCCTGCATTTTTGAGAGAAGAGTTTTGGGCTGCAGCTTTACGTTCTCTTTTTTCTTGTAATGAAAGAAGGATATTTCAGATAAATTACAAAATATAGTTAAGAAATTAAAAGGACAAACAAGAATAAG
>JAVVPL010000078.1:0-10339 GCA_036655775.1 Bacteroidales bacterium
TGCGGTAATTTATATTGAATCCAACACCGACACCCTTCCCACACAAGCCACTCTTTTTTATGCAAAAAAAGAACCTAGTATGGCGGTTAAAAGTGAATTGGAAGCAAGTTTAAAAACGGCTCTACAAAGCAAAATGCTTCAAAACATGAATGGGATTGCCCCAGAGATATTTGAACAAGTAAATCAAGCAAAAGTAGAACTTACCACTAAGGATATTATTACAGGTCAACAAACCTATACCGAGGCAAAAACAATTGTCGGCTATATTTTTGGATTTCTTATTTATATGTTTGTCTTTTTATTTGGCGCACAAGTAATGTCGGGAGTGGTCGAAGAAAAAAGCAATCGAATCATAGAAATTATGATTTCTTCCGTAAAACCTTTTGATTTGATGATGGGGAAAATTTTGGGGATTGCCTGTGTGGGTTTAACCCAATTTTTAATTTGGGTTGTACTCACCTTTGGGTTAGTACTTCTTGGTGGCACCCTTCTAGGAAGTGGGCTCCAACCCGAGCATGTACAGGAAATGACTGCGGGAGCCTCTGGAAGTATAGGTGGTGTCAGCCTCAACGATAGTGGAGCCCTCATGGCAAATATCAGCGATATGCTTGACTCTCTACATCTACAACAACTGCTTATTTTATTTGCTTGTTTTTTCTTGGGAGGCTATCTATTGTATTCTTCTTTATTTGCAGCCATTGGTGCAGCCGTCGACAATCAAGAAGACACGCAACAATTTATGTTGCCAGTTACCATTCCTATGATTTTGGCCTTAGTGGTTTCGGTCAATATATTACAAAATCCCAATGGACCCATTGCCTTTTGGTTTTCTATAATTCCTTTTACCTCGCCTATTGCGATGATGGTGCGTCTTCCTTTTGGCGTTCCCGTATGGGAAATAGCACTTTCGCTAGGTTTATTGATTTTAGGATTTATTTTTACTACCTATATTGCTGCTCGAATTTATCGTGTAGGTATTTTAATGTATGGGAAAAAGGTAAATTATAAAGAACTTTGGAAATGGCTCCGTTATCATTAATACTTACACATAATGTCCAAAATACTAATTATAGATGACGAAAAAGTAATTCGCCAAACCTTAACTGAAATTTTTGAATACGAAAATCATCAAGTAGTTGGGGTGGAAGATGGCGTAAAAGCTATTGAATTGCTCAAAAAAGATAGTTTTGATGTTGTATTTTGTGATATTAAAATGCCTGGCATGGATGGAATCGAAGTACTTGAAAAATCACTCTCTTTTACCTCTATTCCTTTTATCATGATTTCGGGACATGGGAGTATTGATACGGCTGTAGAATGTATCAAAAAAGGAGCTTTTGATTATATTGCCAAACCGCTCGATTTGAACCGTATTCTTATTAGCTTACGCAATGCTACCGAAAAAACGAAACTAGTAAACGAAACTTCAATACTGAAGAAAAAAATCAATGAAAATTCTCAAATTATAGGGAATTCAAAGGCTTTGACCGAGGTACTTGAAATGGTCGACAAAGTAGCTCTCACCGATGCACGCGTTTTAATTATGGGCGATAATGGCACAGGAAAAGAACTTATTGCCCGACGTATTCACGAAAATAGTGCCCGAAGTAAAGCCGCATTTGTAGAAGTAAATTGCGCAGCCATTCCTAGTGAATTGATCGAAAGCGAACTTTTTGGACATGAAAAAGGGTCTTTTACTTCTGCTATCAAACAACGTAAAGGCAGCTTTGAACAAGCAGATGGAGGTAGTTTATTTTTAGATGAAATTGGCGATATGAGCTTATCGGCACAAGCAAAAGTATTGCGCGCACTTCAAGAAAATAAAATCACACGCGTGGGAAGTGAAAAAAGCATTTCCGTGAATGTACGTATTATTGCAGCTACGAATAAAAATTTAGCTCTTGAAATTGCACAGGGCCGATTCCGAGAAGATTTATACCATCGTTTGAGCGTAATCCTTATTAAAATGCCCAAATTAAATGAACGAAGTGAGGACATTCCTCTATTGATAAATTATTTTATCGAACAAATTTGTCGCCATAGCGGAAAAGCCATTCGGGGAATTAGCACACAAGCCGTAGAATATCTACAAGCCTATACTTGGACGGGGAATATTCGAGAATTACACAATGTAGTAGAACGTTTGCTTATTTTATGTGATAAAGAAATTACCTTAGATGATGTCAAAAAATATATTAGATAAATCGCTTTGCAATTTTTAATAAAATGTGTACTTTTGTGAGTTAATGATATATTATATACTTATTATGCAAAACAAAATTTACTCTTTACTATGCCTTTTGGCTGTAAGTTTACTGGGCTTTAGTTCTTGTGCAAGTTCGCGTTCATCGCAAGCTAATAGTGCTGATCCTTGTAGTTTTCAACCCTATCAAAAATCCCAAGCTAAACCCGCACAAAATACTATGCGTCTAGCTCCAGGCACTCCCATTGGCAGACATACAAGATAATTAAATAAATAAATAATTTCATGAACAATCTTAGCAAAGGTAAAATTTCTCAAATTATTGGCGCTGTTATCGACGTTTATTTTGAAGATAATCAACGAATACCCAATATATATGAAGCGTTGGAAATTCATAGGGATAATCATCCACCCATCGTTTTAGAATGCCAACAAGATATAGGAGAACGGACCGTTCGCACCATTGCTATGGATTCCACAGATGGATTATCTCGAGGCATGGAAGTCTTGGCCATGGGACAACCCATTTCTATGCCCGTAGGCCCTGAAATAAACGGACGTTTATTTAATGTTACAGGACAGGCAATTGATGGTATGCCCCAAGTAGCATATACACGTAGAGATTCTATTCATCGGAATCCCCCAAAATTTGAAGAATTAACAACTTCGCAAGAAATTTTATTTACAGGCATTAAAGTAATTGATCTTATTGAACCTTACATGAAAGGGGGCAAAATTGGTCTTTTCGGAGGTGCTGGCGTAGGTAAAACAGTGTTGATTATGGAAATGATTAACAATATCGCTAAAAAATATGCTGGACAAACTGTATTTGCAGGAGTAGGCGAACGTACCCGTGAGGGGAATGACCTACTTCGTGAAATGATAGAATCGGGCGTTATAAAATATGGAAAAGCTTTCGAGGATAGTATGGCTCAAGGTGGATGGGATTTGGAATGTATTGATAAGGAAGAATTGAAAAAATCACAAGCTACTTTGGTGTTCGGGCAAATGAACGAACCCCCTGGAGCTCGTGCACGTGTAGCACTTTCGGGACTTACCTTAGCCGAATATTTCAGAGATGGCGAAAACGATGAAGCCTCTGGAGGAAATATTCTTTTGTTTATCGACAATATTTTCCGTTTTACGCAAGCAGGATCTGAAGTATCAGCGTTGTTAGGCCGTATGCCTTCAGCTGTAGGTTACCAACCTACCTTAGCTAGTGAAATGGGACTTCTTCAAGAACGGATTACCTCTACCAAACATGGCTCTATCACATCTGTACAAGCTGTATATGTACCTGCTGACGACTTAACTGACCCTGCGCCTTCTACTACTTTTGCGCACTTAGATGCCACTACGGTATTAAATCGTAAAATTTCAGAATTAGGTATTTTCCCCGCAGTAGATCCTTTGGATTCAACCTCACGTATTTTAAGTCCTCGTATTGTAGGTGAAAAGCATTATGAAACGGCTCAAAGAGTAAAAAATATATTACAACGCAACAAAGAACTTCAAGATATTATCGCCATTTTAGGTATGGATGAATTAAGTGAAGAAGATCGACTCACGGTAAGCCGTGCTCGTCGAGTACAACGTTTTCTTTCTCAACCTTTCCACGTGGCTGAAGCCTTCACTGGTCTACCTGGTGTTTTTGTAAGTATCGAAGACACTATCAAGGGATTTAATATGATTATTGATGGCGAACTAGACGAATATCCCGAATCGGCCTTCCACATGGTAGGAACCATTGAAGAAGCCATTGCAAAAGGTAAAAAAATTCTTGAATCGGCAGCTAACGCAGCCTAAGACGTATCATCATGGAAGTTTCCATTACCACCCCAGACAAGCTCATCTACCAAGGAGAAGCGCAGTTAGTCCAATTTCCTGGATTTGATGGTTCCTTTGCCATTATGGAAAATCACGCTCCTTTAATTTCCGTTTTAAAAAAAGGAGAAGTCCGTATTGTTGAAAGCAAAAATCAAAATGAAGTTTTTGTGCCTATTGACGGGGGGGTGGTTGAAGTCAGTAAAAATAAAATTGTACTTTTAGCACAATAAACATTTTAATCATTCACCACCAAACGCGTAAGATAGAATATGTTTCTACGCTCTTTTCCTCTTTTTTGATTATTGAGAATTTGCTCGTAGCCATAGGCTATTGCGTACTTATCGTACCAATGAACAAAATGTCCACCCCAAGTTTTACGTGTTTTGTCAAATGGTGAGCCTGTTTCTAAATACATACTTTGAAAAGGCGAAACTTGGTGCTCTGCACTAAAAGAGCGATACATCAATTGTCCCAAATCATTATGTGCAAAACAAATATTGCCCATATCATCGGGTATAAAATCGACAAAGGCTGAGAGTGTATTTTTTTTGGAACTTTGACTGGCATCATAAATCCAATTATTCACCTCATTGCCATTGCTATCAAAGGCTAAAACAAAGGCATCTTGAAAACTAAAACCATCAAAAATAGTGCGTGTATAAGGCACCATCCGTCCATAATAATCGTAATAACTATCGGTGGTGGTTGTTTCTTCTCGTCGGTATACTTCGGCTACTAAATAGGTCAAGCCTAAATATTGACGCAAATGAAGTAAACTAAGATAAGGTATAATCACCGTTTTGCCTTTTGCTTTTTTTTGCACATCTTGCAATTCCTTGTGTGCTTGCGGACTTAAAAGAGTATCTAATTTATTAAATTCCGTATATCTTTTACAATGTATCGTACCAAAAGATCCATTTTTCCAACAGACACTAAAAAGACCCGAACTTTGCGTACCCCGATCGTAGCTAGAGGTAAGTTGTTTATCTTTTGCATAATGAAAACTACCCAATAACATTACTTTATTGCTATCCGAAAGCACAACTAGCGCATCGGTAAGACGAATATTTTCATCGGATACGATCACTTTTTCAACAAACTTTTTTTGTAATAAAAAATCAAAACTCATAAATGTAAGATCCCGATCTTGCAATTTAGCATCTCTGAAAACAAGGTAGATTCTTCGAGATAAGGTATCTATCTGTCCTGAACACCATTCTAATTTAGCTGATTCTGGCAATAAACTCGACTCCAATTTCGCATTGTCAAAATTATACGTATACAAGAGATAGTCATTTTTGATTTTAGCTAAAAACAATAGGGTGTTTTGATAAAGTTGGCTGTATAAAATTTGGGTTTTATTTTCTATTTTTACGGTATATTTTGATAAATGATATTTCCCCGAAAGCAAAGATAATTTTAAAATGGCAAGTTGATCGACCTTATAGGCATTGGGCAAACTACTCAAAATAAAATAGAGCGTATCTTTTTCATATTTATAGCCTACATAACTATAGGCATTGTCGATCACTACATCCGTAGCAAATCGTTTAATCAAATATTTATCATAAAATATAATACTTCGCGAGGCATTCCGTTTTGACAAATCATTTTGATCCATAACTACGGCTATTCCCCTTTCCCCTAAGGTCAAAACGGTAAAAGGCATATCGTTTTCCATTACGTCCAACTCTATCCGCAAGGGCGCATCCTCTTGGGCACAAAGTGTAGAAGAAAAAAACAAAATAACACTGCAGATGCACTGGGTCAAAACCCAAACAATAGATCGCATTTTTTCTTGACAAATAAGTGGGAGGTGAAAGATTGAATTTTTCATAGTGATTTATCAACGAACATCCTAATGGAAACATTTTTGACTTAACAAGCTTTATACAAAAATACAAAATTATTCGTATAAAGCAGAAAGATTTAGGAGATAAGTTTTCAACATGTTTTATTGAGGCATTGGGCAGAGGTTTGTTCTTATAATTTTTTTTTAATACCCAATCAAAACAATTCCCTTTAACGGCAACCTCAAGCGATTTGAAACATAAAGCGTTTCTAAGAAAGTCTTTATTTCTGGCGTAACACCGTGTGAACGTGGGAAAAATTGATAGTTTATCATAGTTCTTATTCTTTTAATTTTTTTGACAATAAAACATCCTTAAATATTAGGCAAAACCGTTCTTGAATAAGTTTTAACTTACGAATATTTTTCTGATTTACAGGCATTTTTAAATTGGAATTTATTAACTGAACGCCTGTCCGCACACTTCGGACACTTCGGACATTTATCGGACATTATGGAAATATATAACGTGAAGATCTTGTACCTCATTCATTTTTAAGCAGATCCTTTTCCACTAAATCAGACAAATCACGTCTTGCCGTTCTGTCGGTTATCCCATATTTCTCGGCATACTCAGAACTGATAATTATTCCTTTCGCTTTAAAAAATGTTAGTGCATCTAATTGCCTTTCATTTAATCATTTTGCTTTTATTATAATTAAGTTCAGATACAAATATGTTGCAAATATACAATAATAACCAACACCCAAGTATACATAACGAAAAATATTTAGCCATAAAAAAAGGTGTAACCTTTTGGATTACACCTTTTTACTTATTTGTAAATAAAACTTATTTTTGAGCCTTATTTCACCTCTTCAAAATCCACATCCGTCACTCCGCCATCATTTCCATTTCCTTTTCCTTGTTGCTCATCAGTATGTGGAGCTTCATTACTTGCACCTGTTTGCGCTTGTTGTTGTTCCTGGGTAGCTTTGTAAATTTCTTCACTCGCTGCTTGGAAAGCCGTATTAAGCGCCTCGGTAGCTTTATCTATGCGGGCAATATCTTTTACTTTTAAAGCTTCTTTTAAATCGGCGATAGCCGCTTCGATAGGTGCTTTTTTGTCTGCCGAAATTTTGTCGCCATATTCTTTTAACTGTTTTTCAGTTTGAAAAATAAGTGCATCTGCATTATTCACTTTTTCGGTTTCTTCTTTCAATTTACGATCCGACTCTTGATTGGCTTCAGCTTCGGCTTTCATTCTTTTGATTTCCTCTTCGGTCAATCCAGAAGAAGCTTCTATACGAATTTTTTGTTCCTTACCCGTGCCTTTATCTTTGGCCGATACATTCAAAATTCCATTGGCATCAATATCAAAAGTTACTTCAATTTGAGGCACACCACGACGAGCGGAAGGAATTCCATCTAAAACAAAACGTCCAATACTTTTGTTTTGTGCAGCCATAGGGCGCTCTCCTTGACATACATGAATTTCTACTGAAGGTTGATTATCTGCAGCCGTAGAAAATACTTCCGACTTACGTGTAGGGATAGTGGTATTCGACTCAATTAATTTGGTAAATACACCGCCCAAAGTTTCAATACCTAAGGATAGTGGAGTTACATCTAATAATAATACATCTTTAACTTCGCCCGTAAGTACAGCCCCTTGAATAGCCGCTCCTAAAGCAACCACCTCATCAGGGTTTACACCTTTTGAAGGGGTTTTACCAAAGAAATCTTCCACTACTTTTTGAATGGCAGGAATACGGGTTGAACCTCCTACTAAAATTACTTCATCAATATCGCTCGTTTTAAGACCCGCATCAGCAAGTGCTTTTTTGCAAGGTTCTATGGTACGTTGAATCAATTTATCATTGAGTTCATCAAATTTTGCACGGGTCAATGTTTTTACCAAGTGTTTAGGCATTCCATCCACAGGCATAATATAAGGTAAATTGATTTCTGTAGAAGAAGAACTAGAAAGTTCAATTTTTGCTTTTTCAGCGGCTTCTTTTAAACGTTGTAAGGCCATAGGGTCTTTACGTAAATCCAAACCTTCGGTTTTCAAAAATTCATCTGCCAACCAATCAATGATATTGTGGTCAAAATCATCTCCTCCAAGATGGGTATCTCCATTTGTTGATTTCACTTCAAATACGCCATCTCCTAATTCAAGAATGGAAATATCAAAAGTACCACCCCCTAAGTCGAAAACCGCAATTTTACGATCTTTGGTTGATTTATCCAATCCATAAGCCAAGGCTGCAGCGGTAGGTTCATTGATAATACGACGTACTTTCAAACCTGCAATTTCGCCTGCTTCTTTGGTAGCTTGACGTTGTGAATCACTAAAATAAGCAGGCACTGTAATTACGGCTTCGCTTACTTCATGTCCTAGATAATCTTCGGCTGTTTTCTTCATTTTTTGAAGAATCATAGCTGAAATTTCTTGAGGGGTATAGGTTCTATCATCTATGCGCACTAAACACATATTGTGATCTCCTTTTTCTACAGTATAAGGCATTCTATCCTTTTCTTTACTCACTTTATCAAAACTCTCTCCCATAAAACGTTTGATAGACGAAACGGTTCTTGTAGGATTGGTGATTGCTTGACGTTTGGCAGGATCTCCCACTTTACGTTCGCCCCCATCTACAAAAGCCACTACAGAAGGAGTAGTACGACGACCTTCGCTATTTGGGATAACCACTGCTTCATTACCTTCCATTACGGCAACACAAGAGTTGGTAGTTCCTAAGTCGATTCCAATAATTTTTCCCATGATATTTAATTTTTTAAATGTTACAATTTTTTAATTATGCTATCCCTTTTACAAATGATATACCAATAGCATGTTTGATTGTTTCTTATGTGATTTTGTCGGATAAATATGTAAGGCTGTCAGTGTGTCTCTGTATTTTTCATAGATAAGGCATGCCAAAAAGACAGAGTGTAAAAAACAAAAAACTTGCCCTCACTTAGATTTATCTCCTTACTCCTACGCATTACAACCCTCGATGCCCCCGAGTTTCATTGCCTATCACTTGCGTTCTTGTGCGGATATTCCCCTTAGGAAAATAGGTCGCAGGAGCTGGTTTTGTAGTCGCAGGCAAGCTAGCTCTCGACTTGGGCGAAACAGGCTTAGATCCGCTTGGATAAGTTGCCGAAGGCGTTTTGGGCAAAGAAGTAGGCTTTGAACTTGGAGTTCGCTCCAGTACAGGTTCTTTATAGGTCGGTGCAGCCCCCTTATAAGCAGTCATTTTTTTGACACGAGAAATATGGGAAGATAAATTGTGTCCTCCAGTGGTTAAAAAATCATTAAAAGTAATAATCACCGAAGGCGTTTTTAAATACCGAGCAGCACTATGTGAAAGTTGAGCTACATAAAAATTTTTCACCTCCTTTAAATCGATCCCTAAATAGATCATATTGGGCTTTCCTATTTCTTGTATAAATTGCTGTATACGTCTTGCTAAAGAAATACGTGCATATACCTTAGCGGAATAAGTTAAACGTTCGCCTCGAGGATAAGCCAAATATTTGCACAAAGCCGTAAATTCAGTGGCTTCCTCAGCCTCTAAACTCGCTTTTATCCCTCTCAAATCTTGTTCTATTTGCTGTTTGTTTTCTCTATGTACTTGATTGAAGATACGAGTTTTATCGTCGTTGGTATACGAATAATGATCGCGAGCTTCATACGAAGCCATTTGTTGCAGAATTTGCTCTTTTTGGTAGCTCTCAAAGCGATTTTTAGCAATACTATCAGCCATAGCTCCCAACTGCTCTAAATTTAGTTGTTTGATATTTTCCAATAATTTCCGCACTGATTTTTGAAGTAAATACGGTTTGTTGGCGGGATAGGCACTATATGTACGACCACTATATGCTACTTGATTATCTATAAACAATTGATATAGGGCCGTATACTGCACCACTCTTGCCAAATCGGTATTGTTCAAAGTGGCAAAATATTGATAAGCCCTACGCTCATAAGAGGATCCAATGGACACCCCACTACTTTGCGAATTAAAATAAGATACAGGTAAAGCACCCGTTCTATTCAATGTATAAATAGTATATACAGGCAAATCTATGGCATACATTGCATTTTCAGTATTCCAATTATATACCAATTCGCGTAAACCCAATTTGCGAAACAAAGGCTTGTCAAAAGGATAATGAGAAGGTTCTGGATAGTTATAATACGCTTCCTTGATCGTACCTTTTTCTGACCAATCTTTTAAAAACACATCCGTCAAAGTCATCAAATAGCCAAATTCGGTATTCTCCAATTCCTTACTTAGATAAGTAGGACACCAATCGCGTCCATCCGATAATTTCCCAGCCATCAAATCGTTTACATCTAAACTTTGAGATAATTCTTTTTCTGTGATGGAAGCCAATAATAAAATACTTTCTATACGTAAAGGAGGAAGTTCTTCCAATGAAGACTCTCTTTCTCTCGCGATAATAGCCAAACCCGTACTATCTCGTATGGCCCCCAAGAGAATATC
>JAVVPL010000079.1:0-10307 GCA_036655775.1 Bacteroidales bacterium
ATTGTAACACATCATATAATATGCAAATATAACGATATTTATTTATTATATGATGTGTTGATGAAAAATATTTTATTTCAGCGAGATTCGATTTGCTGATTCCCGTTTCTTTTCGCTCACAAGCTCCGTAATCACTTCTTACTTTCCGATGCAAAACCTCCCAAACACATTCCCCAACAAATCCTCCCCCCTTACCTCTCCCGTTATTTCCCCCAAATGTCTCAAAGCTTCTCGAATATCTATCGCTACCAAATCGCCAGGAACTCCGTTTTGTAATTCCTCCTCCACTCTTTCCACATCAGCCAAACCCAATCCCAAAGCTTCATAATGCCTAGCATTATTCACAATAGTTCTATCTTCCAATCCTTCCAAATTCACCACAGCCCGCAATGCCTCTTCCACTTGACTCAAATTTTCTTTTTTCTTTGCCGAGATCCAAATTATTTTATACGAAGCTCTCTCCCCTTTCACACACCCTTCGGCCTTATTATCCGTTTTTTCTTTCACTGTCATTTTGAGCATATCCACCTTATTTCCCACCAAAATCACCTGTTTTCCTTCCATTACGCCCTTCTGTCCCCAGACCTGCATCATTGCATCCACTTCGACAAGCACGTCTTCTATAGTCTGCGTTTTAGCATCAAACAAGTACAAAACCACTTGCGCCTCTTCCATTCGTTTTCGGGTTCTTTCTATACCCATTTTTTCAATTGTATCCTCCGTATTCCTCAATCCTGCGGTATCAATAAATCGAAACAAAACCCCATCCAAATTCACCACATCCTCAATCATATCTCGAGTAGTTCCTGCAATCTCCGACACAATTGCTTTTTCCTCATTCAAAAGAGCATTCAAAAGCGTAGATTTACCCACATTGGGTCGTCCCACAATTGCCACCGCAATCCCATTTTTCAACACATTCCCCAGAGCAAAGGAAGTTCTCAATTTCCCTATCGTCTCCTTTATTTCCGTCAATAGTGCCAGCAATTGTTTGCGATCCGCAAACTCTACATCCTCCTCACTAAAATCCAATTCCAACTCTATCAAACTTGCAAAATCCAATAATTTTTGTCGCAATAGCGCAATATCCGACGAAAAGCCTCCTTTCAATTGCTTCATTGCAATATGATGGGATGCCTTATTCTCTGCGCCAATCAAATCCATCACAGCCTCTGCTTGCGAAAGATCCATTTTTCCATTCAAAAATGCTCGCATTGTAAACTCTCCCCCCTTAGCCAAACGAGCACCCGCTCCAATTAAGGCCTCCAGAATTCGTCTCTGTACATATACCGACCCATGGCAAGAAATCTCCACCACATCCTCGCCTGTATAAGAATGCGGATTTCGAAACACTGCCACCACCACCTCATCCAACAATTCCCCTTCAGCCACAAAGTTTGCAAAAAACAAACGATGCGTAGCGGCTTCCCCCAACTGCATTTCTTTTTTCTTCAATTGAATCCAGGGATTTACCACTTTCAAAGCGTTTTCCCCCGACACTCTAATTACCGCAATTCCACCCACTCCCAGGGGAGTAGCAATTGCACATATTGTATCATCTTCTAAATACATCCGATTTTTTTTAATCTACATTCTATCTTATTTTCAAAACCGACACGCTAAATTTATTCAATTTACGTCCTCTGTCACGCCCCTCAAACAACAAATGAGCTACTCCACACAGAGCAGCTCATTTGCATCTAAAATTTAAATAGGTTTATTTATTATCCTTTGCCTTTTCAATTTGTTTTTTCAATGCGTTCACGCAATCGTCCACGCCTTCTTCAAAGCTGTCATATCGCTTAGTTGCGAATAAATCATACCCAGGTACATTTAAGCGCACCTCTGTAATTTTATTACTCACTTTTTGATCCGCATCCACCTTTAGCGTTACCTCTGCTTTAAATGCGCTAGGCATAAACACACCTAATTTTTCCACTTTTTTCTCAATAAGTTCTTCTAATTTGCTGTCTACTTTAAATTTCACAGCATGAATTTTAATTTCCATAAAAACTCCTTTCATTTATGCCCTAGGATGGGCGTTAATATATGATTTTTTCAACTGTTCTATACTGTTGTGGGTGTATACCTGCGTTGCGGCTAAACTACTATGCCCCAACAACTCTTTAACGGCATTCAAATCCGCTCCCTCATTCAACAAATGCGTTGCATACGTATGTCTCAACACATGTGGACTACACTTCGACAAACTAGTATAGGTAGCCAAACATTTTTTTACGATTTGATACACATGCGAACGGCTCAAAGCCTCACCATGCAAATTTACAAAAAAATAATCACAATCCACGGGTACTTGAGCCTGTCTCAACATTCTATACTGAGTAATGGGGGCTTCCAACAAGATAGGTATAGGAATTAAGCGTTCTTTATTTCTTTTCCCCAACACTTTAACCGTTCTTCCCATTATATCGACCTCTTTATCCAATAAACCCAACAATTCAGCCAAACGCATTCCCGTTGCATAAAAAAACTCCACCACCAAATAATCTCTATATGCAGCAAAATCTTGCAAATCCACTTCTCTGTCTGTAATTTGTTGCATACGTCCTTGATCCACAAACACAGGCAAGCGCTGTTTTGTTTTAGGCAAAGGCAATTTATAGGCTGGGTTTACCTCCAATATGCCTTGACGAATACAATATTTGTAAAATGATTTCAAACTAGAAATTTTCCTGTGTATAGAACCCTCTGCCATTCCCTCTTCCATCAAAGCCACCACGTATGCACGTATGCGCAAAGTATCTGCTTTTACAATATCTTTCTCCCCATATTGCGTTTCCAAAAATATTTTAAATTGCATTAAATCATCGCCATACGCTTTAAGCGTATGTGCAGAATATCTTTTTTCAGAAGATAAATATGTAAGAAAACGATTTATCATATCGCAAATATAGTATATAATTTGGATTCTAACCAAGGTTTTTGCAAAAAAATTAATACATATACCCTTAAAAACAAAAAGACTTCGTATTTTTGCAAAAAAATTAGCCATGCAAGCAATCGAAATTATGTCTCCCGTGGGTTCTTATGAATCTCTTTATGCCGCCATTCAAGGGGGGGCCAATGCCATTTACTTTGGAGTAGGACAACTCAATATGAGAGCCAAATCGGCCAACAATTTCGATCTTGCCGATCTTGCCAAAATTGCAAGCATCTGCAAAGAGCACCAAATCCGATCATACCTTACCCTAAATACCATTATTTACGACACCGAACTTCCTCTGATGCGTAGCATTATCCAAGCCGCCAAAGAGCAAGGTATTAGTGCCGTTATCGCATCCGATTTAGCCGTCATCACCTTTGCCCACAGCCTCCATCTCGAAGTACATATCTCTACCCAGTGCAACATCACCAATATTGAAGCAGTCCGTTTCTTTGCTCGCTATGCCGATGTGATGGTAACCGCACGCGAACTGTCACTCCAACAAGTAGCCGCCATCATTCAACAAATTGAAGACGAAAACATCTGTGGTCCTGGAGGTAAAAAAGTAGAAATTGAAATTTTTGCACATGGCGCACTCTGTATGGCCGTTTCAGGAAAGTGCTATTTAAGTTTAGATCACTACAACCAATCCGCCAATCGAGGTTCTTGCCTACAACTATGCCGTCGCCCCTATAAAGTCACCGATACAGATGGCAAAAACGAACTCCTTATCGACAATCAATATATTCTCTCCCCAAAAGATCTCAAAACACTTGATTTTATTGATCGTATTGCAAAAGCAGGTGTAAAAGTTTTAAAGATCGAAGGGCGAGGACGTTCTGCAGACTATGTAAAAACCGTTACACGCGTTTATCAAGAAGCCGTTCAATCGCTTTCCACCAACGAATTTACCCCTCAAAATTTAGCACGTTGGAATCAAGAACTTAGCACCGTGTACAATCGAGGATTTTGGGATGGCTATTATTTAGGGCAAACCCTAGGTGAATGGACCGAACAATACGGTTCTCGGGCCAGTCTTCGCAAAATTTATGTAGGAAAAGTAAGTAATTTTTTCCAACAAATCAATGTAGCCGAAATCAAAATGGAATCACATGATTTATCCGTGGGGGATGCCTATATTATTACAGGTGAAACCACAGGAGTCTACGAAGATACGGTCAAAGAAATTCGAGTGGATCTCAAAAGTGTATCCCAAACCCGCAAAGGCGAACTCTGCTCCCTTGCCGTGACACAATTAGTGCGCCGAGGCGATAAACTCTACAAACTAGAAGCCGTAGAACAAATTTAATACACCTAGTAAAATCACATACGTTCTAGTTACAACACACCCACTGCCTTTTTTAGCACTTTTCGCTTTCCATTCGTATGTATTAATTCTATAAAAATAATATACATTCCCGCACGCAGACGTCGCCCTTTAGTATCCAAGCCATCCCAAATCAAGACCTCCTTAGTACCCAACAAGGCTTGATTTAAAAGCATACGCACCCTTCGACCCTCACTATCATAAATCCGAATTGTGCAAATAAAATTCGTCAATTGCAAATGATACGACAACTGTAAATAATCCTGTTGACCATCATTATTTGGACTAATATAATCCGATGAATACGAAAACCATTTTTCATCTGCATCCTCTTGGGGCTCGTTATGTTGTGAATTTTCACAAGTAGGAGTTGCATAATTGACACTTTGTGCCGCCGAATGCCAATTTTCTAAAATCATTGCAGAGGCAGTCATCTGTACTCGTTCCAAAGACACCCCCATTGTACAATCTAATAAAGGATGGTGCATTTGTTCATTATACTGCATTTGCTCTAAAAGCATTGTATCCGTTTTACGAAATAGAGCCAATGTTCCCCCGGCATCGGTCAATGCAGGTAAATTGGGCACCCGAATAAAATGGTCTAACTCACAAATTTTATACATTCGTCCAATATTTTCAGGGGCTCTACTCAATACATAATACGCCTTTTCTTTCAATATGACCGAAGCCTTCGCCCCCAAATCGTAGTATTTCCACAAAGTCGTTTGAGGATCCCGCACTCCCAAATACAAAGCCGATAAAGGAATCTCCATTTCCCCTGCATTATAAATCTCAATAAATTCGCTTTGTCCTTTTTCCACCTTATACAAAATCTCTGACAACAAAATCGTTCCCTGCTCCAAAGAAGCCGCACTCGTAGAGAACCTACCTCCTATTTGAAGAAACACACATACACAAATAACACTTATGAGTTTAGTTTTGTTTATAAATTCTCTACTTTTCATTTTTTTTCGCTTTAGTATATAATTATCTTTGTTGCTTGAGACAGGGTGTATACTTAAATTGTCCAAGTATCCACAAAATTGTATTTTATAAAAAAAATAGTAAAGAAAATGAAAATTGCCGTTGTTGGAGCCACGGGTTTAGTGGGTTCCGTTATGCTAAAAGTGACTATACCGTAGTTTCTGTGGAAGATGCCATTGCAGCACATCCTCAAATTGCTATTTTTTCCGCAGGAGGCAGCACCTCTCTCAAATACGCGCCCGAATTTGCTAAAGTAGGATGCACGGTAATCGACAATTCCTCCGCTTGGCGTATGGATACAAAAGTTCCTTTGATTGTACCCGAAATCAACGCACAAATTCTCACCAAAAATGATAAAATTATAGCCAACCCCAATTGTTCCACCATTCAAATGGTGGTTGCTTTAGCCCCTATTCATGCCACCTACGGTATCGAACGGCTCGTTATCTCTACCTACCAATCCGTCAGCGGCACAGGCGTAAAAGCAGTTCAACAACTCGAAGATGAAACCCAAGGCATTCAAGATGGGGTCAAAGTATATCCCTACCCTATTCACCGCAATTTATTTCCCCACGGAGGCGATTTTCTTGCAGATGGATACACCACCGAAGAACTCAAATTAGAACAAGAAACACATAAAATTCTGAATGATCCCAACATTCGAGTTACCTCCACCGTAGTACGTGTTCCCGTTACAGGAGGGCATTCCGAAGCTATCAATATTGAAACTAAAAAAGATTTTGAAATTGAAGATATTCGCAAATTGCTCAATCATTCACGCGGCCTACGTCTTTTGGATGATCCTTCTCGCAATATCTACCCAATGCCCTTGTATAGCGAAGGACGAAACGAAGTTTTTGTGGGCCGTATTCGCCGTGATCATTCTCTTCCTCACGCATTAAATATATGGGTTGTAGCCGATAATATTCGCAAAGGTGCCGCCACCAATGCGGTTCAAATTGCAGCCTATTTAATAGATCACCAATTAGTTTAAAAGCCAATTTAATTACCTATATTTTCCTTGCCAAGTATCTCTTTCCTCCAATCGTTTTTCGATAGCAAGTAATATTTGTTCATTTCGTATATGTGCAAAACAAGGTCCTATCTGAAACCTCGGAGGCACTTCGCCAGCAAAGCGTTCAATGATAATGGACGGATCCAATATTTCCAAAAAATCAATGATAAAATCGATATATTCATCCAATTCAAAAAAGCTAAATTTTTCGGGCGATGCCAAATATTCTTGCTCCATCATGGACCCTTTCAATATTTGCAATTGATGAAATTTTAATGTTTTAATACCCAAACTCGACAATATAGGCGCTTGTAAAAGCATCTCTTCTTTAGTTTCCCCAGGTAATCCCAAAATCAAATGTGCTCCTGTTTGCACGCCATAACGCTTAGCTAAAGCAAAAGCAGATTGTGTACTGGCAAAATCATGTCCTCGATTTACTCGCAAAAGGGTTTTATCATAACACGACTCCACCCCTAGCTCCAAATGAATGTAATATTTTTGAGACAAATCGGCCAAATAGGCTAAAACTTCCTCCTCTACACAATCGGGACGAGAACCAATAACCAAACCAATCACATCCTCACAGGCTAAAGCCTCTTCATACTTTTTTTTCAACTCCGCCAAAGGCGCATACGTATTCGAATACGCTTGAAAATAGGCCAAATAGCTCACCGCTCTTTTATAACGCCATGCGTGAAAACGTTTTCCTTCTTCTATTTGCCAAGTGATACTCTGATGGGTTTGACAATACGAAGGATTAAACGCCTCATTGTTGCAAAAGCTACATCCCCCTCGCCCAACCTTCCCATCTCGATTAGGACAAGTAAAACCAGCGTCTATCGACAATTTTTGCACACGGGTACCAAACTCTTTTTTAAAATAATTTGAATACGCATTAAAACGACGTGTATGATTCCACAGATAGTCCATATTTTTATTTTCCTTTGCATGCAGCCATAAAGACGAAAGTCCCACTAAATAGCAGGACTTTCATCAATAAAATACAATATTCTTTATTTTGTTTTACTATTTTACGCCTACTACTTCGATAGTGAAAACCAAAGTAGAATATGCAGGGAAACTAGCATTTCCTTGTTCTCCATAAGCCAAAGAAGAAGGAATAATTACTTTTGCTTTACTACCCACCTTCATTTGCATCAACGCTTCATCCATACCAGGAATTACTTGACCTACTCCAGCTTGAATTTCCAAAGGTTTATACTCACGTTGAGGAAGACCTATTCCTGCATCAAAAGCTTCTTTTTCATTGCTACTATCAAAAATTTTACCATTCAACAAAGCGCCAGTATAATTAAACTGTACCGTTTTGCCTGACTCAACTTTAGCTCCATTTCCTTTTTTTAGTTCTATAAAATAAAGACCACTAGCACTAGGAGCCACCGTAATTTTTTGTTCAGCTATATACTTTTCCAAAGCTACTAATTCTTTTTCTTGATTAAGTTTCTTTTCTGCATTTTGTTGAGCTAAAGTTAAAATTTTGTGTAATTTTACCGTATAGCGAATATCTTCTTTTACAAACTCGGGAAGTTGCATACCCATTTTACGTAAAGAGTCAGCACATACAATAAAAGTGGCACTATCTCCTTCGGTCATCAGCATCAAACCTTCATTAAGATCGCCTTGAAACCAAGATTTTTCAATCATTGCAAATTTGTCTGGTTTTCCTGTATTTTGAAACAATACAGAATCTTCGGTATGTATAATAATTTCACCTTCCAAAATATCACCCATTTGAGGTGTTTTTTCTCCTTCCACATCTTTGTGAAATTTGTAGTATAATCCACCATCTGTTTTTTTGAACCCAGGATATTTACCACAAGAAGTTACAAGGGTTGCTATACAAGCCAAACCCACAAGCATTAAAACTGTTTTTTTCATTTTGTTTTTTTTAAATTTTTTATTGTTTTTTTTCGTATACTTTTTCTATTGTAATGTCATATATCAAACTTGCTTTAGGGGGAATACGATTGCCATCGCCTACCAATCCATAGCCCAAATGTGAAGGAATAATCAAATGTGCCTTATCCCCTTTTTTCATCAGCATCACAGCTTGTTCCAATCCTATTTCTACTTGTCCTTTTCCAATCACAAATTTTTTATTTCCATCTGTTTGTGAATTGTAAATTTCTTGTCCATTCAACAATTTTAAATTTCCACTTATCACCACCGCATTGCCATATTCAACCGCTGCTCCCACTTTAGAAGGAGCATAAATATCATAATACAATCCCGTATTTGTTTTTTCCATTTTCCACCCACTGCGTACTATCAATTGCTCCATACGCTCTATTTCATTTTTCAAAAGCGCTTGATTGGCTTTTTCCATACGCTCCTTATCTGTATTTTCAGGCTCTTCGCCCCTCACATAGATACAGTTCTCTTCGGCTCTATTACAAGCTATAAAGATATATATACCCACTAAACATACGCCTATATAAATTATTTTTTTCACCGATATAGGTCTATCTTTTCGATTTAAAACCTGCATGAAAAGCAGGCAATAATGCGTTAAAGCGAAGTAAGGTGTCTTCTAAACTCTCATAGGAATTTCCACCTGCCGCATTCTTATGACCACCTCCATTAAAATTTTCTCTTGCAAAAATATTTACATCTATATCTCCTTTTGAACGCAAAGAAATACGAATACGATTCTCTCTTTCGGTAAAAAAAGCCGCAAAATAGACATTCGCCATCGACAAAGCATAATTTACAATCCCTTCAGTATCTCCAGCTTGATAATTATAATTTTGTAATTCTTTTTTATTCAAATAAATATAGGCCGTATTCAATGCTGGCAACACCACCAAACGTTCACTTAAACAATAGCCTAATAAACGAAGCCTTTGTTCCGAAAAAGTATCGAAAATATTACGATGTATAGCTACGGGATCGATACCAAAATCAATCAATTCTGCCACGGCACGAAAAAGAGCCGCATGTCGGCACGAAAAACTAAACGAACCCGTATCGGTACAAATCCCTGCATAAAAGCAAGAAGCCGCGTCTTTATTAATAAATTGAGGATAGATCGTATGTACAATTCGATAACATATTTCACAAGTAGATGATACTTGGGTATCGGAAAAACACAAATCAAATTCAGCTTCTTTAGGTTCAATATGATGATCTATCAATATTTTTTTCGCTTGAGAGGCCTGTAAAAACTCCTCTAATTTCTCTGTTCGATTCATGGCTTGAAAATCCATACAAAATAACAAATCCGCTTCTTGTATGGCAAGTTCAACCTCAGTTTTATGTGCTTGATAGTTTTGTATATGCTCTTCTTTATCCATCCATTTCAAATTGTCTGGAAAAGGATTTGGCATCACTACCTGTACTTTTTCTTTCAAATTAGCTATCAAGTTATACAAACCCATAGAAGCTCCCACGGCATCTCCATCTGGATTATAATGCCCCACAATCACAATACGTTTGGCTTCGTCAATATACCGTTTCAATTTTTCCAGGCTCACATTCATTCCTTGTTTAATTTATGCACAATTGACAAAGATACGGCTTTTTTTTGAGTTTCTGATATATAGATTTGAAATATTTTAGGAAAAATAAGCAATTTCTATCTATACAAAATAATTATAATTCCTCTTTGGGGTGATCGAAAATAGCTATCAAACGTTTTATATCACTTACCTTGTGTTGACAATGTTCTATACTATAACTACGACACAAAACATACAATAATCTAAGAATGGTATCCTCTGGGGTGCAAAGGCCTAAATAATTTTCCGATATAGGCATACCCGATTCTTTCAAATGTTTTTTCAATTCTGCCAAATCAAATATAATGCCTTTATTATATGGATTTATATAAAATAAAATTTTTGACAATTGCGTTCGATTTGATTTTTGCGTATAGGCCAATAAATAATTTATCGGAAGATTTACCCCATATAAGGGAATTTCTTGCTTTTGAGCCAAACATTGAAAAATAATACCTAGCGTAATGTCATTGCCTCTCCTGTTTTGTAAAACGGTATTTAAAAACATATTTGTCAAAC
>JAVVPL010000080.1:0-2999 GCA_036655775.1 Bacteroidales bacterium
AAGTGTCTCGAGTAAAATATCACTCAACACAAAATTTCTCCAGTTTGAATATATCACTAGGTATTTCATTTGCTTTTTAAATTATTGTAAATGTTAAAAAAAGAATTATTTACCTTCGTTTTAAATTGGTTTGAACATGAAATGCCAAATGTGGGTCCTGAATTACATTATCAAAATCCATATCAATTACTCGTAGCTGTAATTTTATCGGCACAATGTACCGATAAACGTGTCAATATGGTAACTCCAACTTTATTTGAACGATTTCCTACTCCCAGCGATTTAGGAAATGCCAACGAAAAAGAAGTTTTTGAATATATTCGATCAATTTCATATCCCAACAACAAGGCAAAACATTTAGTAGGGATGGGACAAATGTTGAGTAAACAATTTAAAAGTGAAGTACCTTCTTCGGTAGATTTACTTGAACAACTACCTGGAGTTGGACGAAAGACTGCACATGTAATTGCTTCTGTAATTTTCAATAAACCAACTTTAGCGGTTGATACGCATGTGTTTCGAGTTTCGGCTCGTTTAGGTTTAACCCATAATGCAAAAACACCTTTAGAAACAGAAAAACAATTAATGAAATATATTCCAAAAGATAAGGTTGGGAAAGCTCATCATTGGCTTATTTTACATGGACGTTATACCTGTACTGCTCGCAAACCAAAATGTGAAATTTGTGGTTTACAAACCTATTGTAAAAGTGCCCCTAAACTACTAAATAGTAAAGAAAAAATATGAAGTATTATATTATAGCAGGGGAAGCCTCTGGCGATTTACATGCTTCTAATTTAATTAAAGCATTGAAACAAATAGATCCCAATGCCCAATTTCGTTGTTGGGGTGGCGATTTAATGAAACAAGAAGGTGCCGAGCTCGTTAAACACTATAAAAATTTAGCTTTTATGGGCTTTATTGAAGTAGTCCTGCATCTCCGTACCATCTGGCATAATCTTCGTTTTTGTAAAAAAGATATACTTTCATACCAACCCAACGTATTGATTTTGGTTGATTATCCTGGATTCAATTTAAAAATTGCAAAATTTGCTTATAAAAAAGGATTTAAGGTAGTCTATTATATATCTCCACAAGTATGGGCATGGCATGGCAGTAGAGTTAAACAAATGAAAAAATATATCCATCGTCTATTTGTTATTTTGCCATTTGAAAAAGATTTTTTTAAAAGCAAAGGGATGGAGGTTGATTTTGTGGGTCATCCTCTTTTAGATGCCCTGGACAGTTACCATAGTACCCGCTTACCCATCACAACTGAAAAAGAAATTATAGCCCTTTTACCAGGAAGTCGCAAACAAGAAATTAGCACCATACTTCCCTTAATGTTGTCCGTAATAGATAAATTTCCAGAATATACTTTTGTAATTGCGGGAAGTGAACATATTGGACGGGAATTTTACAAACCTTTTATGTCTAACAAAAACGTAGAAATCGTATTTAACCAAACTTACGATCTCTTAGCTAAAGCAAAAGCTGCTTTAGTAAAATCTGGTACTGCGACCTTAGAAACTGCTCTTTGGAATGTGCCTGAAGTTGTTTGCTATAAAGGCAATGCTATTTCATATAGTATTGCAGTTCGATTAATTAAAAATATAAAATATATTTCTTTAGTCAATCTCATTTTGAATAAAACAGCCGTTGTGGAACTCATTCAAAAAGAATTGAACGCTAAAAAAATTGAAGAAGAATTGTTAAAAATTGTTAAAAATAAACAAATTATAAATTCACAACAGAAAGATTTTCAGGAATTAAGAGAAAAACTAGGCCAAAAAGGTGCTTCTTTACGCTTAGCCCATGCAATCTTTTCGGAATTTACACGTTAATATTATATCAAAAATTATGGAAAAAAAAATGATGCGCAAAATTATTTTGCAAACGGTATGTGTGTTTTTAGTAGGTGTAGGTAGTACGCATTCCCTTTGGGCTACCGACTTATCAGTTCGTGTTTTTTCCGAATTGACTGTAAAGAAATTTAAATTTACGACCGTTCTAGGCAGTTATAAAGTTTTAGATGCCAACAATGCACTTATTGTAGATATTCCTCAAGGAGAAAGTGTAATTTTAGAAGTGGATGATGACGAAGTAAAAATGCTTGAAGCAGACAAATTGATTGGGAAATACCCTGCAGTTTCTTTTGATGGTGGAGGTATAAAATCTATTTTTAAAATTTCTCCTGAACCCAATTCAATAAATACAGAACGATTTTACGATGATCACTTAGAAGTCAGTATCGAAAACAATCAGTTTTTTATAGTCAATGTGGTCGATTTGGAAAATTATGTAGCAGGAGTAATACAATCCGAAGTGCACGGTAGTAGTGATGAACTTGATTTTTTAAAAATTCAAGCTCTTATTTCGCGTACCTACGCAATGAATAATATGCAAAAACATGCCAAAGAAGGCTATCATTTATGCGATGGAGTACATTGTCAAGCTTATAAAAGTAGAAATAATCAATCCGCTATGCTTATGGCGGCCAAAGAAACCGAAGGACAAGTGATTGTGGATTCGGCCAAGAATATTATTACCGCCTCTTTTTATTCCAATTCAGGCGGACAAACTTGTAATTCAGAAGATGTTTGGGCTATACCTGTGCCTTATTTACGCTCTATTGTAGATACGTTTTCTTTAGAGGGACGTAATGCTGTTTGGGAGAAACGAATGCCTCAACAAGAATGGCTCAATTTTTTACAAAAAACATATCATTATCCTATTGCGAATACAAAAATGCGCGATAGTGCTCTCAATTTTACACAAAATGAACGTAAAGTTTATTTTTGTGGTCAAATTCCACTCAAATTTATTCGACGTGATTTAAATCTACGTTCTACTTTTTTCTCAGTTTCTAGTGATGGGACTACGGTAACTCTCAATGGTAAAGGCTACGGGCATGCAGTGGGTTTGAGCCAAGAAGGAGCTATGCGGATGATAGAATTGGGTTTTAGTATTACAGATGTAATTTTGTTTTACTATCCAGG
>JAVVPL010000080.1:3009-7030 GCA_036655775.1 Bacteroidales bacterium
AATCTTACATGTAGACGAATTACCTTCGGATGAATTAGGTGACTAATTCATTAAATATGCAAACACAAAGGCCCTTCTATCATCCCTTATTTTTAGTTTTTTTGAGTTTTGTTTCGGGAATTTTTGTGGCTGACAATTTTGTCTTTGCTATACCTTGGCAAGAGGCATCGGTGTTTGCAATTCTTTTGTTTTCTTTACTAAGTTTACTTGTTCTATGGATAAGCAATATTCTTAGTCGAAACTATGTGTCTAAGAGTTTATTTGGCTGTATATGCCTGCTCTGTTTTTTTTGTTTAGGTGTTGTGCGTACTTGTTTACAAAACAGGCAATATTCACATGCACATTACGCTTTTTTATTAGAAAAAGAACATACCGATTTCCACACCTACAAAGTATGTTTAAGAGAAAATCCTATTGAAAAACCTAAATCTTGGAAAGCAGAAGTGGATGTACTTGCGATGGATATACATCCTAACAATAGCACAAAATCTTGGCAAAACACTGAAGGAAAAGCCATTCTTTATTTTCAAAAAGATTCTACAAACGCATGTCTACAATATGGACAATGTGTATGGGTAAAACTTGTTTTAAAAAAGATTACCAATGAACCTAGCATCTCTTTTGATTATGCACGTTTTTTAGCAAGAAAACAAATTTACTACCAAGGCTATGTCCAAAGTCAAAATACAGTTTTTTGTTCAGAATACAATGGCAATTTTTTAATAAAAAATGCGTTAATTCTTCAATCAAATTTAATACACATTCTCACAAAGGTAGGCTTAGATGGCCGAGAATTTACACTCGCTTCAGCTTTATTACTTGGACAAATGGGAGATATGGACGAAGATTTACAACAAGCTTACCGAAGTGCAGGACTTATTCATATTTTATGTGTGTCGGGCTTGCATATTGGTCTTTTTGCCACAGTTCTACTCTCAATATTGTCTTTTTTACAAAATAAACGTTGGTTATTGATTCTAAAACTCAGCATTGTTTGTGCCTGTATTTGGATTTATGCTTTTATTGTCGGTCTATCCCCCTCGGTTTTACGCTCTATAGTTATGTTTAGTTTTGTTAGCTTAGGACAATGTTTTAATAGAGAGAATGACATCTATCGAAGTTTATTGAGTTCCGCTTTTTTACTATTACTTATCAATCCGTATACCCTGTTTTCTATCGGGTTTCAACTTTCTTATTTAGCTGTGATTGGGATTGTTTGTTTCCAAAAACTTTTTTTAAAAATATGGCACCCCAAATATAAAATTTGTAAATATCTATGGGAACTTATTGGCGTATCGATCTCAGCACAACTCGCTACCACTCCTTTAATCATCTATTATTTTCACCAATTCCCAAATTATTTCTTATTGAGCAATATAGTGGGCTCCCCCCTCTCCTCTCTCCTACTTCCTCTAGGGATGAGCATACTCTTCCTTGCTCACATTTATCTACCCATTGCCATGGGTATGGCTTATCTATTCACATGGACTTTACGTATTTTAAATACCAGCGTATTATATATAGAAAAACTTCCCCATGCCTTGTGGAATATCCAACTCAGTCTATGGGGAAGTTTATTGTTATACGCACTTATTCTATTTAGTTTTGGTGCGATTGTCAAACAAAAAAAACAATTTGTGTTTGCCTCTTTATGCTCTTTATGGGGATTGATAATTGTGTTTTAGTTATCACCTAAAATCTTAAATAATTCATCTAAATTTGGCGTAAGAATAATTTCACTACGACGATTTTTCGCTCTATTTTCTTTAGTATCATTGGATATCACTGGCAAAAACTCACCTCGTCCCGCAGCACTTACTTGTTTGGGATCAATCCCTTTATTCTCCAATAAGGTTTTTACGATAGAGGTAGCGCGCATTACACTTAAATCCCAATTATCTTTTACTTCTCCCGAACGATTTAATGGAATATTATCGGTATGTCCTTCAATTAAAACATTAATGTCTGGATTTTTTTGCATAATAAAACCCACTTCACGAATTGCTTCTTTACCTTCTTTTCCCACGGTCCAACTTCCAGAAGAAAACAATAATTTTTCATCCATTGACACATACACTTTGCCATTTTTAGTTGAAACCGTTAAACCCTTATCCTTAAATCCAAGAAGCGCATCCATTACTTTATTTTTCAAACTTTGTAAATCTTGATCTTTTTTATCTAGGATCGCTTGTAATTCATTTACCCTTTTTTCTTTTTCAGCCAACAAGGCTTCTTTATCCTTTAACTCCAATTCTTTTTTATTTAAAAACTCACGTGTACTTTGAAGTTCTTTGACTAATTGTTGATTTTCATTATTTTTACCCGACAAAGATGAAGTATATTTTTTATTCATTTCATCGTAATTTTTTTGCAAAAGATCCAAATCATCAGAGGTACGTTGAACATTCCGTTTTGCTTCATCTAATTCATTGTTCGCTGTTTCTAATTGCGTTTTTAAACGATTAGCCAAAGCTTCACTTTCAGTAAGTTTAACTTTGCCATCGTGAAGTTCTTTTTGCATTTTGTCATTTTGTGTTTTGCATGCATTATTTTTAGCAAGCACATCTTCATATTTTTTAGAAGACACACAAGAGCTAATACTAAATATTAATATTAGGGATAAAAAAAAGGGATAAAAAAATGTTCGTTTCATAATTGTATTTTTTAAATTTCTATATCTAAACCTATGGGACAATGATCGGAATGAAATATTTGAGGAAGAATATAAGCCGATTTTAATTGGGATTCCAAATTTTGGCTTGTCATAAAATAGTCTATACGCCATCCCTTATTATTGGCTCGCGCATTGGCACGATAACTCCACCAAGAATAAGCATCTTTAGTATCAGGATGCAGGTAACGAAAACTATCCGTAAAACCTTTTGATAAAAACGCATCCATCCAAGCTCTTTCTTCAGGCAAAAAACCAGACGAATTTGCATTCCGAATAGGATCATGAATATCTATTGCTTTATTGCAAATATTATAATCTCCTCCTAGAATAAGCTTAGGTCTTGTTTTACGCAACTCAGTTACATATTGTTCAAAATCGACTAGCCATTGCATTTTAAAAGCTTGCCGTTCATCGCCACTCGTACCTGAAGGATGGTAAACACTTACAACCGATATCTCTCCAAAATCCGCTCTAATAAAACGACCTTCGCTGTCATACGCAGGAATCTGCATACCCACCAATACTTTATCGGGTTTTTCTTTCGTCAAAATAGCCACGCCACTATAGCCTTTTTTTTGTGCAGAAAAACTAAAACAATGATATCCTATGGCTTGCAATTCCATAATTGGCAACTGATCACTTTGCGCTTTAATTTCTTGTAAACAAACTATATCTGGATTATACTCCTGAAGCCAATCAATAAATCCTTTACCAACCGCAGCACGTATGCCATTCACATTATAAGATATTATTTTTTTGACTTGCATATAGAAATAATTAAAAAAAAGTTCACAAAACAACGGAGCCGTCAAACCCACTAATTTACAAAGTTACGTAAAAATTTTAAATTCAAAAAATAATGTGTACTTTTGCCTCCTAAATAATTATAGAATGATAACAAAGAACAAAGTTGTAAGTATTACATATACGCTACACTATGATGACAAAGACGGGGAAATTGTGGAAAAGGTTGAATCAAACGCACCTATGACTATATTGATGGGACATGGATTGCTACTCGATCGCTTTGAAGAACAATTGGAAGGATTAAACAAAGGCGATACGTTTGCATTTAGTTTAACTAGCGAAGAGGCTTACGGAGAATATGATGAAGACGGACTTGTAAATGTCCCCCTTGCAGAACTTATGGATGGGGTTCCTGCCGAAGAAAATGACATGCTTTTTGAAGGGAATATTATTCCCATTCAAGATCATGATGGAGAAGAATATCAAGCAGTTATTCTAGAAATAAAAAATGATATTGTAAGTTTGGATTTCAATCATCCACTTGCAGGAGAAAATTTGTATTTTGAAGGAAATATCGTAAATATACGCGATGCAAAACCC
>JAVVPL010000080.1:7044-10127 GCA_036655775.1 Bacteroidales bacterium
ATTTGGAATTTTTATCTTTGGGTTTTTCCTAAGTCCTTTACAGGCACAATGGTCAAACCAAGGACAAAACGCGCCTCAACCTACCAAAGAAATTCAACAAAATAAGGAAATAAACAAAACTGAAACTGTTTACAAAAAAGGATTTGATGTAAAACGGATTTCTGTGGGGGGTGGTATTGGCTTGCAATTTGGCACTGTAACAGCCATAGAACTTTCACCCGTTGTAAGTTATCGTTTTCATAAAATGTTTAGTGCAGGTATTAATTTACAATACAGTTATTACAAAAATTCATTTTATTCACCAGCAATTAAACATAGCATTTATGGAGGGGGTGTTTTAGCTCGTTTTTACCCCATCAAATGGCTATTTATTCATGCAGAAATACAAGCTCTAAATCAAGAAATCTGGAGTGCAAACGATCCCGCAAAAACCAAACGAGGCACCGTATTTTATCCTATGGCTGGCTTAGGGTATAATCAAGTCATAGGCGATCGATCGGGCCTTTATTTAATGCTCTTATGGAATTTTAATAATGTGTCTTATAGCGTATACCCAAATCCCATTTTAGAAATAGGATTTGATATAGGTATTTAATATGGTAAAATGGATATTTAAATTAGTTCCGCATATAAATCATGAGGCTCGGCTTCAGTAATCCGAACTTGATAAAATTCACCTAAGGTCAATTCGCCATCTTCTATGGCAATCAAAACCTCATCATCCACTTCAGGGGAATCAAATTCAGTACGTCCTATATAGTAATCCCCTTCTTCCCTATCCAGCAATATACGAAATTCCTTGCCTATTTTATTTTCGTTAATGGATAAAGAAATGGTTTCTTGTATCTCCATAATTTCGTCAGCTCTTCTTTGTTTTTCTTTATCAGAAACCAAATCACCCAATTCATAAGCCGACGTACCCTCCTCGGGAGAGTAAGTAAATACACCTAAACGTTCAAATCTAAAATCACTTACAAATTGTTTTAAATCTTCAAAATCTTTTTCAGTTTCATTTGGATAACCCACAATCAAAGTGGTTCTAAAGGCGGCATTAGGCAATTGTTCACGCAAATAAGTCATTAAAGCCATGCTCTCTTCTTTGGTAGTAGAACGCTTCATTGAATGGAGTACTTCTGTACTAATGTGCTGTAATGGGATATCTATGTATTTACAAAGTTTAGGCTCCTCTTTTATAAGTTTTATTAATTCTTCAGGAAACGCATGTGGGTATAAATATTGTAGACGAATCCACTCTAAACCTTCAATCTTAGCCATTTCTTGAATTAATTCAGGAAGTGCTTGTCGCTGATACAAATCAATTCCATAATAGGTCAAATCTTGTTCTATCAAAATCAATTCTTTCACCCCTTGTGCAACCAATTGACGGGCTTCTTCCAAAATTTCTTCCTTAGGCCTAGAAAGATGTTCTCCTCGTATTAGGGGAATTGCACAAAAAGCACATTTACGATTACAACCCTCTGCTATTTTAAGATAGGCATAATGAGATGGCGTTGTAAGAAATCGATCTAAATTTTCAAGAGGTTTATTTTCTTCGATAATCGTTTGTAAAACCTCTTCCATTTGATGCACTCCAAACCAAGTATCTACCCCTTCTATTTCCTTAGACAATTCATCTCGATAACGCTGAGCTAGGCATCCCATTACATATAATCTTTTGATTTTACCCATCATTCGCAAATGGGCAGCACGCAAAATATAATCTATGGACTCTTGTTTAGCATCTCCAATAAATCCACAAGTATTGATAAGTACCACATCTGGATTTTTAATATCTTCCGCCTCAATGAGAGTCCAGTGATTGCGAACTAAATTACCCATTAATATTTCTGAATCCACTGTGTTTTTAGAACAACCGAGACTAATTATTTTAATTGTATTCATCTGCTTAAACGTTTAATGCCCTATGTAAAGAGCTTAATTGAAAAGGGTTTCGACAAAGGCATGGCGATCAAATAACTGCAAATCGGTCATTTTTTCTCCAATTCCGATATATTTGACAGGAATTTTAAACTGATCTGAAATTCCAATCACAACTCCTCCTTTGGCGGTACCATCTAATTTGGTCAAGGCTAAAGCCGTTACTTCAGTTGCAGCAGTAAATTGGCGAGCTTGCTCTATGGCATTTTGCCCTGTGGAAGCATCTAAAACTAACAAGACTTCATGCGGAGCATCGGGAACTATTTTTGTCATTACTTGCTTGATTTTTGAAAGTTCATTCATCAAATTGACTTTATTGTGCAAGCGTCCTGCCGTATCAATAATCACTACATCTGCATTTTTAGCTTGTGCCGATTTCAAGGTATCAAAAGCCACAGAAGCGGGATCCGAACCCATAGATTGAGAAACCATAGGAACATCTACGCGTTGTGCCCATGTTTGCAATTGTTCTATGGCCGCAGCACGAAACGTATCTGCTGCTCCCAATACCACCTGTGCACCTGCTTGCTTAAATTGATAAGCCATTTTGCCAATCGTGGTTGTTTTACCCACTCCATTCACGCCCACAACCATGATCACATACGGTTTTTTATCTACAGGCGTTTGAAAATCAATCGAATTTCCTGCTAAATTTTCATTCAATAAAACAGCTATTTCTTCCTTTAGCACTCTATTCAAGTCATTTACACCCATATATTTATCACGAGCAATACGCGTTTGAATACGTTCAATAATTTTAAGTGTGGTCTCAACACCTACATCAGAACTAATCAAAATTTCTTCCAAATTATCTAAAACCTCTTCATCTACGGTTGATTTTCCAACCACTGCTTTTGCAATTTTTGCAAAAACATTTTCCTTGGTTTTAGATAAACCCTGTGTCAAGTCGCCTTGCTTATTTTTCGTAAAAAAAGAAAAAATGCCCATATCTTTTAGTATTGATGTTAGAACTCTTGTAAACACAAAAAGAGAGCCTCAAAAGGAGACTCTCTTTATCTTATAGAAAGGCATCGGCAAAGGTTTATTTTTGCGCGAAATGCTCTTTTACTTTATCGTTAGGAATAATTTCTTCTTTAAAGGTATAGGCTCCTGTTTTAGGAGATCTTACCATACGAATTACTTTT
>JAVVPL010000081.1:0-9267 GCA_036655775.1 Bacteroidales bacterium
CACGAAAACCATGTTTGTTTATACGTTTTTTAACGGAGGGTTGAAATGTACGTTTCATCTTATTCTATATATTTTTACAATTTGATTTTATGGGATTTGCCTAAGCTTCCCACTGTTTTTTAAGTATATTTTTCTCAAAATAGGACTGCAAAGATACAAAAACTTTTCAACAATTCAAAACTAAAATGTTTAAAAGAAAAAAATCTATGCCTTACTCCTCAAATCCAAAGTTTAATTGTTTTTTATTCATATCCACACTTTGTACCTTGATTTTAACTCTATCTCCTAATTTGTACGAACGTTTTGTGTTTTTGCCCACCACTCTATAATTATCTTCATCTAATTCATAAAAATCATCATGAAGTGTTTTTAGAGAAACCATACCTTCGCAATAATTATCTTCTAAAGCAACAAATATGCCCCATTTGCTGATACCTGAAATAATGCCATAAAAATTTTGACCTATTTTGTCAGATAAAAATTCAGCTTGTTTATATTTGACCGATGCCCGTTCTGCTTCTGCGGCTTTGCGTTCCATTTTGGAACTATGATCACATTTTTCTTCATATTCGTCTTTATTGGCCGAAGCACCTCCTTCTGCATAGCGCTCCAATAAACGATGTGCCATCAAATCGGGATACCTACGAATGGGAGAGGTAAAATGAGAATAAAAAGGAAACGAAAGTCCATAATGCCCAATATTATCCGTAGAATAATAGGCTTTCGACATGGTGCGAATTGCAATGGTTTCTATCATGCTTTGCTCGCCTTTTCCTTGCACATCATCCAAGAGTTTATTAAATGAATCTGCAAGGCGTACACGGCTTTTATTATTAATGCTATAACCCAATTTGGCCACAAATTGCATAAAAGTTTGTAGTTTTTCTTGATTGGGTTCGTCGTGTACCCTATATATAAAAGTTTTAGCGGTTTTTTTACCCGCTTTATCGGCTTTGACTTTCCCTACCGATTCAGCTACTTTTTTGTTAGCTAAAAGCATAAATTCTTCCACCAAATGATTGGCTTCCTTACTTTCTTTTATATATACTCCCAAAGGTTTTCCTTGTGGATCCAAACGGAAACGCACTTCTTGACTTTGAAAATTGATAGCGCCAGATTTAAAACGACGTTCTCGTAAAATGGCGGCCAATTTGTGTAAGGAAAGGATCGCATTCGTGGCCAACAAATCGTCGGCTTCGGGTTTGGGCTGCGTTTTCTTGGCTTTGCTGGTTTTGGGAGCAGAATTTACGTTTTTGGCTTGATCCTTAGTATCCTTATTTGGCAAAGTAGCTAAATAGGCATCTATTTTTTCTTGCGCTTCTTCGTAAGCAAAGCGATTGTTGGAATGAATTAAGGTACGACCTATCCAAGTGTCCACCACCTGTGCGGAAGCATCCATTTCCAATACTACCGAAAAACAAAGTTTATCTTCATTGGGTCGTAAAGAACATAAATCATTGCAAAGTCGCTCGGGAAGCATCGCAATAGTTCTATCCACCAAATAAACCGAAGTGGCTCGATCGTAAGCCTCCTGGTCAATGGCCGAATCGGGTTTTACATAATACGATACATCCGCAATATGAATACCTACTTGACTATTTCCATTGGCCAATACTTGAAACGAGAGTGCATCATCAAAATCTTTTGCATCTGCAGGATCAATGGTACAGGTGTAGACTTCCCTAAAATCACGTCTTTCTTTACATTCTTTTGCAGGAATTTGTGCCGACATTTTCTGCGCTTCTTTTTGTGCGGCCTCGGGATAAAACAAAGGAAAATTATATTCGGCAAGTATCGATTGCATCTCCACATTATTGTCGCCAGGTCGACCCAAAACAAGAGTAACCTCTCCAATGGGATTATTGATATGTTCGGGCCAATCCACAATCTTTACCAATACTTTATCCCCATTTTTGGCGGTTTTTAAGTCTTCTTTATTGATAAATATATCTACGGGTATATTATTGTTGTCGGGAATCAAAAAGGCAAACTTAGGCCCTATTTCGATAATGCCTACAATTTGTTTTTTATCGCGTTCCAAAATTTCCACCACTTGCCCTTCCAAGCGTCGTCCCTGCCGGCTAGGAAACAAAAAGATTTTAACCAGATCTCCATGCAAAGCATGTTTTGTATTATTGGCGGAAATAAATACATCTTCCATTTCTTTATTATCGGGCAAAAGATAAGCTTTGCCTGTTTGCTTCATATCAATTCTACCTGTAAGATAGCTACGAGAAGCCGCTGGAATGGTATCGTATTTAGATTTTTTGTCCGAAGTCGCATGTCGCGATTTTGAATGTGCTTTATCGTGGGTTGAATTTTGCGATTTACCCGTATTTGATTTACTATTTTTGGCAGAAACCGCAGACTTGTTTTTAGACAATTTGGGCAAACCCAAAGATTCTTGATTTTTTCTCATATTTTTGTGTTTTTGGTATTTTGTATAATACACAGTTAACAAAGCAATCGAGTAGGTTCCCAAATAGGTCCCCAAATACAAGAAACTGGCTTCAAACTGTATATTAAATTTTTCCTATAATTTCATTGATATCTTTTACTCCCTGTTTTTCCATGTAGTCTTCGATACCTTCTATAATTTTAATTGTAATTTGCGGATCTATAAAATTGGCCGTTCCCACTTGTATGGCTGAAGCGCCCACTAGTAAAAATTCAATAGCATCTCTTGCATTCATAATACCGCCTATACCAATCACAGGAATTTGAACAGCTTTGGCCACTTGCCAAACCATACGTAAGGCAATAGGCTTGATAGCTGCACCCGAAAGTCCCCCTGTAATTGTAGAAAGTACTGGTTTTTGTTTATCTATATCCACCGCCATGCCCAATACTGTATTGATTAAAGAAACGGCATCGGCTCCAGCTTCTTCTACCGCACTTGCCATTTCAGCTATATTTGTTACATTAGGCGAAAGTTTTACTATCAGTGTTTGGTGGTACACTTTGCGAATGGCTCTCACCACTTCTTGTGCCGATTCTGGACGTGTGCCAAAAGCCATACCTCCCTGTTTTACATTGGGACAAGAAATATTGAGTTCAATAGCTGGAATTGCTTTACATACATTGAGTTTGGCTGCTACTTGTGCATATTCTTCTATCGTTGATCCCGATACATTGACAATAATATGGGTTTTGAGATGTTGTATTCTAGGTAATACATGCTGTATAAATGAATCTACACCTTGATTTTGAAGACCCACCGCATTGAGCATACCCATAGGAGTTTCGGCCATACGTGGATAGGGATTACCCTCCCGTGCACTGCCTGTGGTACCTTTCACCACAAAACCACCCAAACGTTCCAAATCTATAAAATCGGCATATTCTTCCCCATACCCAAAAGTACCCGAAGCTGTAAGAACAGGATTTTTGAGATCTAACTTATGTATTTTTGTATGTAAATTCATAGTATTCATTTTTAAATCCTATTAGATAAAATCTTTTAAATCTTGGTAATCAAAAACAGGTCCTTCGGTACATACACAACGATGCCCGTTTTGAGTAGGAGTTACACAGCATAAACAAGCGCCAATACCACAAGCCATCGTATTTTCTAAAGACACTTGACAGGCTATTTGATGTTCTTGCGCATACCGAGCCACTGCTTGCATCATGGGAATAGGGCCACAGGTATAAATATGTGTAAACGTTTCTTTTTGCAAGAGAGAATGTTCGGTTATACGTCCTTTTTCACCCATGGATCCATCTTCCGTACTCAAATCCAATTTTGCATATTTGATAAATTCATGCACACGTAAAATTTGACTTTTGGTACGACCTCCCATCAGCATAAAAGGCGTATTATTTTGTGCATGTAATACTTTGGCCAAATACAACAAAGGCGCAATACCACAACCTCCGCCAATTAAAAGTATTTTTGCTTCCGCAATTGGATTCACCTTTGTGGCTCCTTCTCCCCTATAACTTGGCAATCGAAACCCTTTTCCCAAAGGGTAAATTATATTGACTTTTTCCCCTGCATGATATTCGGATAAAACGCGTGTGCCTTCTCCTATTTTTTGTATCAAAAGTGAAATGACATGTTCATCTTCCACATCATGAATAGAGATAGGGATTCTAAGATACGTATATGCCGAAGCGTTTATTTTTACTTGTGCAAATTGTCCTGGATAAATAGGAGGTAAGATCTCTTTTGAAAACAAGCGTAAACAAAAAAAATCGGGAGAAAGCGAGAGATTGTCGATAACAACAAAATCTTGCGTGTATTTAGTCGTTTGCATAAGCAATTATTTAATGACTTTAGTTTTGTTTCTCACTATCTTCAGTGGCTGCAGCTTCTTTATTTTCTGCTTCTTCTAATGCTTTTTCACGAGGGGAAAGTTCGGTATCCAACATCGCATTAGCAAGTAGAAGATTATACCATTGGTATACTTTTTTTATATTTGAAATATACACTCGTTCTTGATCATAATTAGGTAAAATTTCTAAAAAATATTCCTTCAACTTAGCCTCTGGCTCTGTAGGGGAGATACAAACTTTACCCTCTTCTTTATTAAAAATATCACGAAATAATTTAATTAGAGGATATTCTTCTTCGTACGTATAAATAGCTATTTCTTCCAACGAACTTACTTTATCAAGACTAAAAACAGGCAGCCGTTTTTTGTCAATAAGTGATTCTACTAAGGCATTTGTCTTTGATCGACTGATCAATTTGTACAATCCTGGTTTACCAGGGATAGCAAAGATAAGGGAAAGATCCATAATAAGTATTAGATTTAAATATTGTAATATTGTAAAGCACAAATGTACAAAAAACTTCGAGCATTACAATAAAAAAATAGTGTAATTTCAAAGTTCTTTTATAAACTTTTAAAAGATTTATTGTACCTTTGTAAAAATATATCTCTCACATCCAAAACATTAATATATGCAAACCATCAGTATAGCCGGTGATTTAGGTAGTGGCAAAAGTAGCGTTGCTAAACGCATTTGTGAAAAACTACCTTTTGAATATTTTTCCACGGGTATGTTACAACGTAAATTAGCTGCTGAAAAAGGAATGAATACCTTAGAATTAAATTATTTTTCAGAAACCACGAATGATGTAGATAATTATATTGATGCCTATCTAAAAAATATAGATAAAAGCAGTGGAGATTATGTACTCGATTCTCGTTTGGCTTGGTTTTTTGTCAAACGTTCCTTCAAAGTATATTTGAGTGTTAAACCCGAAATTGCAGCACAAAGGGTTCTTTCCGATATCCAAAGAATAAATGAACCTGAAGCAAACGATTTAGAAAGTCGTATTCAGACTTTATTAGAAAGACAAGAAGTGGAAAATAGACGATTCAAAAAATTATATAATATCGATTGCCGAGATTTTTCTAATTATAATCTCGTTCTTGACACCTCCGATTTAACAATCGATCAAACCGTCGATTTAATCATTGCAGCAATCGATCCCAAAGGAGCTAACTAAACTTGTGCATAAGTCGGTCATAAGTTGTTCATAAAACTTATTGCTTTGTTCATATCTATTTTAAATTAAACTTATCCTTTTTTATGAACAAAAAAATGTGTCTATGAACAAAAAAATGTGTGTTATATTTTGATTATTTTCAATTTTCAATTTTTGAAATACATTCTATTTAAAAATATCTATTTATTTACTTTTAAAATCTTTAGCTGTTTTTATTTTTTAGTAAAACAAGTCTAAATAATCTATATCCATTTATACAAATTTATTTTTATTTTTTATCACCCTATTCACAGGCTTATATACGCATGCGTTTTCATTTTTTATTTAATTTTTAAAATATATAGTATATAATGAATGTTCATAACTTCAAATTTTGTATCTTTGTAGCTTATAAAAACAATTTTAATTATGTTTACAAAAGAAATAAGTATAGCAATTGGTGCTGATCATGGAGGATACACTTTAAAACAATTTCTAATTTATAATTTACAAGAAGCGGGATATACGCTTAAAGATTATGGTACAGATAGTGAAAAAAGTGTAGATTATCCAGATATAGCACATCCTTTGGCTAAAGATATATCTACTGGAAAAATGAAAGTAGGTATTTTAATTTGTGGTACAGGGAATGGTATTTCTATGACTGCAAATAAGTATAAAAATGTACGTGCAGCACTTTGTTGGAGAACCGAAATTGCTGAATTGGCACGTTTACACAATGATGCTAATATTATAGCACTTCCAGGAAGATTTATTGATTTTGAAATTGCACTTGAGATGGTAAAATTATTTCTCAATACTTCTTTTGAAGGAGGACGGCATTTGAAAAGAATAGAAAAAATAAATATATAAGATTTGTGAAAATGTCTAATCATATTTATGAAGATTTTATAAAAAATAGTCAAACAGTCATACACAATGGTAGAAATAATACGATAGCGCAAGTAGTACATGAACAATACAAATCGGTATTAAAAAATGCGGCATCGCATTATAAAAAGTATGATTTAGCTAAGCATAGAGCATTTTTTGCTAAAAATAAAGTACTCCATGATCTAGATAATTATATTATAGATTTTGAAAGAAATTTTACTGAAAATGGAGGTAAATTACTGTATGCTGAAGATGAAGAAAATGCACTTAAAGAAGTATTAAAAATACTTAAAAATACAAATTCAAAAAATATTTTACTATCCAATTCTTTAACTATAGAAGAGATAGGTTTGCAAAAATTTTTTGAAGAAAAAAATAAAGAATATACAGAAACTGAATGGAATAAATATATTGGACAGTTAAATAAAACTCCTAGAAATAAATTTAATTATCCTATTTTAACTCTTCCCATTGAAAAAGCATTGAAAATTATTGAAACTAAGTTTTCTTTAAATGATATGGATATGCCTTCTATCTTGGATTTTGTAAAGAAAAATTTTATTAATAAAGCAAATCAAGAGGCAATTTCTATTACAGGAGCCAATTTTTTAGTAGCCGATTGTGGGGGCGTAGCGCTTTGTGAAAATCAAGGAAATATAGCTATTGATTATTCTTTTCCTACTACACATATTGTTGTTGTAGGAATTGATAAACTCATTCCTACTCTACAAGATTTAGAATTATTTGTAAGTTTATTGTCAACCCATAGTGCAGGTAAAGAATTTCCTTATAATCAAAGTTTATTACTAGGGCCTAAACGTGCCAATGAAATAGATGGTCCTTCGCAAATGTATGTTATTTTAATTGATAATGGTAGGAGTGAGGCCTTGCGTCATTTGAAACTCAATAAAACCTTTGCTTGCATTCATTGTGGTGCATGTAGTGCAGTTTGTCCTGTGTATAAATATATAGGCTATGATAGTGAAAAAACAGGCTATCAATCGCCTATTGAAAATATCAAAGCTCCTTTTACATACGGTTTTTCGTATACGTCACATTTGAGCTATGCTTGTACATTATGTGGAAAATGTAGTGAAGTTTGTCCTGTATCTATTCCTTTGCCAGAGTTAATTTTACAAAATAGAAAACTATCAGCCGAAAAATCATATTTTACTTCTATCGATTCGCATACGATAAAAAAAATGAAAAAAATGTTTTTAAAACGTAAAAATTTAGAATCTACCTATACGCGCTTTATATTGAAACATAAGTTTAAAAATATGTATGGAAATCAACGTGTTTTTCCTGATTTTAAAAAGAAAAGTTTTAATATGTTATACAAAGAAATCAATGGAGATTCTCAATAATTTAAAAGTAAAAAATAGATAAAATACAATCGAATATTTCTACAAACTTTATTTAAAAGATAAAAACAACAACTAAAATAGAATAAATTTAAATTGTCTACAGGCAAAGAGAATATGAACTATTTTGTCAATATTTTAGTTAAAAGATAAAATACAATAGAACGATTTTAAGCCTTTCAAATGTATTTATGATGTTAGGCCTAAGAAAAAGATTTTTTTAAAACAAGCGGTTTTAAAACCGCCTTAAATGTAAATAAAAAAAGCTGTACAATTAATCTGTACAGCTTTTTTATTTAGGTATCTATTTTGTGTAAAATAGGTCTATTTATTTGATAGCAATAACCGCAAATTTAGTGTTCTTCCAAAATAGGGCTGGATTTTTAATTTCTAATTTGAGGTTTTTGGGATCACTGGTATTGATACTATAACTAGCTGCTGGATGAGAACTCAATAAAAGCATTTTTTTGGAGTTGGTTGTTATGGAGTTAAGCGTATTCATATCTGTTTTGGTAAATACACTTTCGTTTAATTCAGAACTAAGACCTGATCTAGTTAATAAACCTTTTGATTTTAGATCATTAATTTTACCTACAATATAGTATACAGTGCTTTGGTTTGCTAACAATACATCTTTTTTCTCAATGTCGATACGATACACTCCGTTTTGTGTGCGTAGAGAATCTGCAATAACTTCTAAAGCCGCGTAGGCATCTTTCATTAAAAACAACTCTTCTTGTAAACTTTCAATACGCGCTTCGCTTTCTATAACTTGATTTTTAAGTCGTGTAATCATATCATTTAAACCATTGGATAAATCGGTAAGCCGTTTGTTTTCATTTATCAATTGTTGATTACGACTGCTTGTATTTTTATTTTCGGTATTCATGCGTTTACTTTCGGCAAGTAAACGGGCTTGTTCTTCTTCAATAGACGAGGGGATAGGTGCGGGGACTTCTACAACACTTGGTTTTTGACTTAATTGATGACGAAGTTGTTGATTTTCGTTTACAAGATTTGCATTCAGTTTTTTGGCAGAAACCAATTGTCTACGCATCGCTTCTAAATTCGCAATTTTCCTTCTGTTTTCATTCATCAAGCGCCCTATATCGTTAATATCTTGAAGAATTTTTTGTTGAATATTTGCTCCATTTTCGGTATTTTGCGCATTGGCATCGCTAATAATTTTTTCTTTAATTTTGATCTCACTCAAATTATATTCAATTTCTGCATACGCATTCATAAATTGAATTTGTATAGAATCCGAAGTTACAATCTCATTTTTGAGTTTGTTATTTTCATTTTCTAATTCATCTATCTTACCATATTTACAAGAACTTAAACTTAGCATAAGTGTAAATCCTATACATAAAAGAATACTTAAATTTTTCAGAAATTTTGCTTGCATGATTTTATAAATTTTTATCGATGTTATTAAATATTACATGTAATAATCAAATACTTACTTTTCAAAATTACATTTAATTCTGTATGTCAAGTGTTTATTTATGCAAAAATAGGTTTTTTTTTGATATTTTACAATTTTTTCTTAATTTTTGTTGTTTTATT
>JAVVPL010000082.1:0-773 GCA_036655775.1 Bacteroidales bacterium
ATTACCCAAGATGCCAAAATGCAAGCGGTGATTAAAAATGCAAAAATCATAGCTAAATCACCTACGACATTGTTAATTACAGGTGAAAGTGGCACGGGTAAAGAGGTTTTTGCACAAGCGATACATAATGCGAGTGATAGAGCCGATGGTCCGTTTGTCGCTTTAAATTGTGGTGCTATTTCGCCCACTTTGATAGAGAGTGAACTTTTTGGGTATGAAGAGGGCGCTTTTACGGGAGCCAAAAAAGGAGGAAAGCCTGGAAAGTTTGAACTAGCTAATGGAGGTACTTTGTTTTTAGATGAGATAGGCGAGATGTCTTTGGATATGCAAGTAAAATTGTTGCGTTCATTGCAAGAGGGCAATGTTTTGAGAGTGGGGGCAAACAAAACTTTAAAATTGGATGTACGAGTGATTGCGGCCACGCATAAAAATTTGAGCAAAGAGGTGCAAGAAGGACGTTTTCGATTGGATTTGTTCTATCGTTTAGATGTAATTCAACTTAAAATACCTTCTTTACGAGAACGAAAAAGTGATATCATTCCTTTGTTAAATTATTTTTTGCGACAAAAAGCCGAAAAATTAAAGATGAATGTGCCCGATTTACATAATGAATTGATAAAACGTTTATGTTCGTATGCTTTTCCTGGCAATGTACGTGAATTGGAAAATTTTGCAGAAAAAGCGGTGTTATTTGGGGGAAAATTAAGTTTGGATATGTTGGATGAAGAGGTGCGTTATTTATTTGCTGAAGATTATGCAGGATTGGACACCGA
>JAVVPL010000082.1:783-9074 GCA_036655775.1 Bacteroidales bacterium
GAAACACAGACTATAGCCAATACGATGAATGTAAGTGAAGATTTGGGAGCAAACTCCTTGATCGCGCCTCCTAAATCCTTATTAAAATTAGAAGAAGAAGCCATTATATATGCTTTAACCTATACCAAACGAAATGTAAGTAAAGCGGCCATTTTATTAGGCATTAGCCGAAATGCAATGTATATGAAAATGAAAGCTTTTGCAATAAAAAAATAACAGAAAATGACAAATAAACCGATTGAAGTAACTATCTGTTTAGGTAGTTCTTGTTTTGCCAGAGGCAATAATCAAAATTTAGAAATTATACAAGCTTATTTTAAAGAACATAATTTAACTGGAAAAGTTGATTTTAGAGGGCATCTTTGTGAGGAGGCTTGCAAAAAAGGTCCCACTTTAAAAATTGCAGATCAAGTTTATTACAATGTAACACCTGAGAAATTAGGGGCTATTTTGGATAGCCATTTTGCCGAGATACACGATTAAATGTGCATAGAATAGAGTCTAGGAGATAAACCATAACCTTAAAATTGTTGACAGATGAAAAATAGTGTCATTTATACAGAACATAATAATTGTCAAGATTGTTATAAGTGTATTAAAGAATGTCCCGTTAAATCCATAAAAATGGAAGGGCATAGTGCCTCTGTGATTTTTGAAACCTGTATATATTGTGGACAATGCGTACTAACTTGCCCTGTAAAAGCAAAACGATATAGAGATGATTTGAGTAAGGTGCAACATTGGATAGATAGTGGAGAGCAAGTGATAGCGATGTTGGCGCCTTCGTTTGTAACCGATTTTAATTATTTGAGTACTACTGAAATTGTCAAAATTTTGTATCGTTTGGGTTTTAGTGGCGTATCGGAAACGGCCATAGGTGCCGATATTGTGGCTCAAGAATCGATGAAATGGTTAAATAAACAAAAAGATGGGGTTTACATTTCCTCTTGTTGTCCTGCCGTTGTCAATTACTTACATATTTATTTACCTGAAGCCTTAAATCATCTAGTTCCTATTGTTTCGCCCATGGTGGCGCATGCTAAACTTTTGCGAAAAACCTTGTTTCCTCATGCTAAATTGGTATTTATAGGACCCTGCATTGCCAAAAAAGATGAAAGTGATGCTTTTCCTGAATATGTGGATGCTGCGGCCACTTTTCAAGCTATGAAAAAATGGTTTGACGATGAAAGGGTGGAATTATATCAATATGATGATATTCATGTACCCGATGATTTTATTATTGGACGACCAGGTATCGGAGGTCTTTTTCCTGTAGATGGAGGAATGCTGACGACCATGTGTGAAAACATAAAGGCTACAGAAACCGATTTTATGACTTTTTCGGGTATGGAGCAAGTGATTGACATTTGCAAGGAAATGCAAAATTGGAAAGAAAAAGGAAAATTGTTTTTGGAATTGATGGCCTGCAAGGGGGGCTGTATTAAAGGGCCTGCTATGATTAATCACGATGGCGTGGCCGCCAAACGTAAAGCCTTGATTGATATGCATGGATTATTGCAAAAATCAGAATTGCCTTACAAAGCATTGCCTCTAATTGAAGATGAATGGCGTAATGAAGCCTTTGTACGTCCTTTTCAAGTAAAATGTGTACATAGTGATGAGGAAATTGAAGAGGCCTTACATTCGATAGGTAAATGGACTGCCAAAGATGAATTAAATTGTACGGGTTGTGGGTATGACAGTTGTCGTGCATTAGCCGCTGCAATGTTGGATGGAAAAGCACATAGAGAAATGTGTGTGTCGTGTATGCGAAAAGAAGCGCAAGATAAAGCCTCTATTTTGTTACAAAAAATGCCTTATGGGGTAGTGATGGTGGATGATAATTTGAAAGTGATGGATGCAAATCATAAATTTGCTGAAATGTTGGGGGATGAGATCTTGTTTTTGTTTGATGCGCAACCTGGATTGAAAGGCGTAGACCTCAAAAAACTAATTCCTTTTTATAGCCATTTTGAATCGGTGTTGAGTACAGGAGTGGATGTTATTGAACATGATATTCGAGATGGTGAAAATTATTATCATCTTTCATTGATGACCATTCAAAAATATAAAACGGTTTGCGGTATTTTACAAAATATGCATCAACCCGAAGTGCAACAAGAATTAATTGTGGAACGAATACGTGAAGTGATTAAACAAAATGTGGAAAATGTACAGCAAATAGCGTATTTATTGGGCGAAAATGCCTCATTTACAGAATCTATGTTAAATTCAGTAGTGGATTCGCATAAAAAATAAAGGCATGGAAAAAAAAGAAAAGGTCTTTGTGGAAATTGCCAATCATATTCAATTTAAGGATAAGATGATTGTGGGGGGAGATACGTTTTTGTCACGAAAAATAAGTGGCGATAATCGGTATGTGGCGGTACTCTCGGATGGTTTGGGCAGTGGAGTCAAAGCTAATGTACTCAGTACGATGACTGCTTCAATGGCGCTAAATTATCGTTTGAAACGGGAGCCTATTTTGCGTTCAGCCTTAAGTGTAATGAATGCCTTGCCTGTAGACTCGGTGCGAAATATTAGCTACGCCACATTTACTATTGTGGATATTGATTTCGAAGGACAAACTGAAATTGTGGAGTTTGATACGCCTCCGTATTTACTTTTCAGAGATTTAGAAGCGGTAAATCCAACTAAAGAAGCCATAGGTATTGATAAAGATGGACAAGAATATCGAGCTTTTGAAGGCGATACGGAAGCCATGGCTAAATTGGCGATAGGAGTCTCCAAATTTAGGGTTTTACATCGTTCTCATCTAAAACTTTGCAAAGACGATCGAATTATTTTTTATAGCGATGGTGTGACGCAAGCGGGTATGGGAGCTCCAAATCATCCTTTCGGTTGGGGAGATGAGCAGGTAGTTCAATTTGTGCAAGGTGTTTTGCAGCAAAATCCGCATGTTTCGGCTCGGGATCTATCTAAAATTATTGTCAATGAGGCCTTGAAAAAGGATCGAATGAAATCCAAGGATGATATTAGTTGTGCCGTAATTTATTGTCGAGAACCTCGTAAGCTATTGCTTTGCTCTGGACCGCCTTATGATAGCCAAAAAGATACGGCTTTGGCCAATATGGTGGCTCATTACAAAGGCAAAACGATTGTAAGTGGTGGCACTACTTCTAAAATTATCGCTAGAGAATTAAATCGAGAGTTGTTTGTCGATTTAACTAAAATAAAATCCAAAGATTATCCTCCTTCGGCACAAATGGAAGGTATTGATTTGGTTACCGAGGGTATTTTGACTTTGGGGGTAGTGGTTGAGTTGTTGGCAAAAGAAAATCCATTGGAAGATTTTGGCGATTCCCCAGCGGAAGAAATTGTACGTATGATTTTAGAATCGGATAGTATAGATCTAGTTATAGGCACTCGTATCAATGAAGCACACCATGATCCTTCCTTGCCTGTCGAATTGGAAATTCGTCGTAATGTAATTAAACGAATGGCGTATTTGTTGGAAGAAAAATGGTTGAAAAAAGTGAATGTAGAGTTTATATAGAATGAATTGGAATTCGTACACACGTGGTTTTCGTTCGTATCTGCAATTGGAACAACATCTGGCTAAACCTAGTATAGAAGCGTATTTGCACGATATTCACTTGTTGTTAAATTTTTTAGAAATTCAAAAATGGGAGAGAAAACCACAAGAGGTTTCAAGGGCTGAGGTACAACAATTTTTAGTCTATCTCTTAGAGTTGGGAATGGCAGCTACTTCGCAAGCACGCATTCTATCGGGTATAAAAGCTTTTTATACGTATTTGGTGTTGGAACAAATTGTTTCGGTATCACCCGTAGAAATTATAGAAAGCCCCAAACTTAAACGCAAATTGCCTGATGTACTTTCGGTGGAAGAAATTGATAAAATAATAGGAAGTATTGATTTGAGCACCTCCGAAGGTCGACGGAATAAAGCAATTTTAGAAACATTATATGCCTGTGGCTTACGAGTTTCTGAACTTATCAATTTGCAAATTTCATCTTTACACTTTGAAGAAGGTTTTGTGAGCGTAATTGGAAAAGGCAATAAACAACGCTTGGTGCCTATTGGACAGCTCGCTATAAAAGCAATAAATACATATTTAACGAATGATCGCAATCTATTGAATTTGAAAAAAGGAAGTGAAGATATAGTGTTTTTAAATAGGCGCGGAGGGAAGCTAAGTAGGGTGATGATTTTTACAATTGTAAAACAATTGGTTGAACAAAATGGAATTCATAAAAATATTAGTCCACACAGTTTTAGACATTCATTTGCCACCCATTTAATTGAAGGAGGAGCCGATTTGAGAGCGGTACAAGATATGTTGGGACATGCCTCTATTACGACAACGGAAATCTATACCCATTTGGATCGACGTTTTTTGAGAGATACGGTGGATAAATATTTTCCTAGAAAATAAAAAAACGAGTGCAGCTATTTGGGCATACACTCGTTTTATTGTTTAATAGCGATTGGATATGTAGATTTGTATTTCTACAATCTTACGCATTTATTACTATTTATTTATATTTGCTAAAGCGGCTGCTACCCGCGCAATAGGCACACGGAAAGGGGAGCAAGATACATAATTCATACCCACGCTGTCGCAAAACATTACAGACGAAGGCTCGCCTCCATGTTCACCACAGATACCCACTTTTAGATTAGGACGTGTAGAACGACCTTTTTCGACTCCAATTTGAATAAGTTGGCCTACGCCTTCGGTATCAAGCACTTGGAATGGGTCTTCTTTAAGAATTCCTTTTTCTAAATAAATAGGTAAGAATTTGCTTGCATCATCACGCGAATAGCCAAAGGTCATTTGGGTTAAATCGTTGGTGCCAAAAGAGAAAAATTCAGCTTTTTCAGCAATTAGATTGGCGGTAAGTGCGGCTCTAGGAATCTCAATCATAGTTCCTACTAGATATTCGATTTCCATAGCTTGTTCTGCGAAAATTTTGTTAGCGGTGTCTCGAACCAAATCAATTTGCATTTCAAGTTCTTTTTGAGTACCTGCCAATGGAATCATAATTTCGGGTTTGGCATCAATGCCTCGTTTCTTTAGATTTAAGGCGGCTTCTAAAATGGCACGAACTTGCATAATAGATATTTCTGGATAGGTATTTCCTAAACGGCATCCACGATGTCCTAACATTGGATTGATTTCGGCTAGAGATTCGATTTTCTCTTGTATAATTTGAAGCGAAACGCCCATGGTTTTAGCCATTTCTTCTTGTCCTTTGAGATCGTGAGGTACAAATTCATGCAAGGGGGGATCCAAAAGACGTACCGTAACAGGTAAGCCTTGCATGGCTTCAAAGATGCCTTCAAAATCGGCTCTTTGTAAAGGAAGAAGGTGCTCAAGTGCTTTTTCTCGACCGTCGGTGTCTTTGGCCAAAATCATTTCCCGCATTGGAATAATTTTGTCGCCTTCAAAAAACATGTGTTCTGTACGGCAAAGACCAATTCCTTGTGCGCCAAATTTACGTGCTACCATAGCGTCGTGTGGCGTATCCGCATTGGTTCGTACATGCATACGTGTTAGTTTTCCACTGAGGTCCATCAGTAAACCAAAATCGCCGCTTACTTCTGGGTTAACAGTTTCTATTTTACCGTCATACACTTCGCCAGTTGAACCATTAATAGAGATGAAATCACCTTCTTTATAATGTTTTCCGTTCATGGTCAAACTACGTGTTTTGTAATCGATAGTTATGCTGCCAGCACCCGATACACAACATTTACCCATTCCACGAGCGACGACGGCTGCATGCGAAGTCATGCCTCCTCGAGCGGTAAGAATACCTTCGGCAATATACATGCCTTTTAAATCTTCAGGAGAGGTTTCTATACGTACCAAAATTATTTTGGCATTCGGATCCGTTTGAATCAAGTTGTCTGCATCATCGGCAAAAAATAAAATACTTCCTGTGGCAGCTCCTGGAGAAGCGGGAAGTCCTTTCGCCATCACTTTTGCGGCTGCAATGCCTTTTTTGGCAAATACAGGATGTAGAAGTTCATCTAATTTGTTAGGTTCTATTCGATTTAAGGCGGTTTTTTCGTCAATCAAACCTTCTTTGAGTAAATCCATAGCTATCTTCACCATAGCTGCTCCTGTGCGTTTTCCGTTACGCGTTTGAAGCATCCAAAGTTTGCCTTCTTGAATGGTAAATTCCATATCTTGCATATCTTTGTAATGAAGTTCCAAGATATGTTGCAAATCCCAAAGTTCTTTGTAAAGTGTGGGCATCGTTTCTTCTAAAGAAGGATATTGTGAAGCTCGTTCATTTTCGCTAACTCCTTGAAGAGCTGCCCAACGACGAGAACCTTCTAAAGTAATTTGTTGAGGTGTACGAATGCCAGCTACCACATCTTCTCCTTGTGCATTGATTAGATACTCACCTGTAAAAATATTTTCGCCCGTAGCGGCATCACGCGAAAAGCAAACCCCCGTAGCGGATGTTTCACCCATATTTCCAAATACCATGGCTTGTACAGTTACTGCAGTGCCCCATTCGGAAGGAATATTTTCGTGTTTACGATATAAAATAGCTCGTTCATTGCCCCAACTGTCAAAAACGGCAATAATGGCACCCCACAATTGCTCCCAAGGAGAGGTAGGGAAATCTTTGCCTGTTTCTTTTTTTACCGCAAATTTAAAACGTTTAACTAATTCTTTTAAATCGGCGGTTGATAACTCGTTGTCTAATGTTACATTCTTTTCTACTTTAAGTTTTTCTATGATTTCTTCAAAAGGGTCAATAGCTTCTTTGCTGGTTGGTTTTAAACCTAAAACCACATCTCCGTACATTTGTACAAAACGACGATAGGAATCCCAAGCAAAGCGTTCGTTACCTGTTTTTTTGATGAGTGCTGCTACTACTTCATCGTTAATACCTAAATTCAAAATAGTATCCATCATACCAGGCATGGATGCACGTGCACCAGAGCGAACAGAGAATAGAAGAGGATTTTCTTTATCGCCAAATTTAGCGTGCATACAATTTTCTACAAATACAAGACCTTTTTCTACCTCGGCTTTAATATAATCGATCACCCCTTCACTACCTAGCTCATTGTATTTGGCACACATTTCCGTAGTAATGGTAAAACCTGGAGGCACTGGAAGACCTATCAAGTTCATTTCATTTAGGTTTGCACCCTTCCCTCCGAGGAGGTTTTTCATATCGGCTTTTCCTTCTGCTTGCTTGTTTCCAAAGCAATAGACCGATTTCACTTTCTCAATTGACATCTTTTTTTCTTCTTTATATTTATAAATTACTGATATGCAACATGTTCATTTTTAACAAAAAACGAGAAACAAAGGTAATGATTTTTAGTGAAATATACAATAGTTTTAGCTATTTTTTACTTAAAATAAATGTTGATATAGGAAATAGGTAGCCAACTAGTTGCCCTCTATTTAAAGATGTTTTTAGCTAAATCTATGCAAGGAATAGGCGTTCAACAAGTCCGCAAGAACGTAAAAATAAACGCATGAAGTTTCTACGCCATACGTATTAAAATTGTTTATGTATGAAATTTAAGACAAAGAAATCCATTGTATAGAGGGATTGCGTTTAAGCCAAGTCAATTGTCGTTTGGCATAGCGTCGACTGTGTGTTTTGATATCAAGAATGGCCTGATCCAACGAAATTTGATTTTCAAAATAGGGGAAAAGTTCTTTGTATCCCACGGTGTTTAAGGCGTTTAGTTCTTTGTAGGCTTGCAGAGAGGCTACCTCTTGCAGTAAACCTGCTGAAAGCATTTGCTCTACTCTTTGATCGATGCGTTGATAAAGTTCGGCTCGAGGACGAGTTAGGGCTAAGCGTTCAATTTGAAAAGGACGGGTTTTTGGTGTTTGCGTACGCAGAGAGGAATAGGTTTTTCCTGTGGTCAAACATACTTCTAAAGCTCTCAATAAACGTTTTGGATTGGCTAAATCTACTTGTGCATAATAATTTGGATCTAAAATTTGAAGTTGTTTGCGTAAACTTTCGATACCATCTGTGGCTAAACGAGCTTTAAGGTCTTCTCTGAGTGCATTTTCTGGATCGGGTAAATCGTCTATGCCTTGACAAATGGCATCTACATACAAACCTGAACCACCCACCATCACTACCTGATCATGTAAGGTGAATAAATGCTCTAAAAGAAGAAGGGCCTCTTGTTCATATTTTGAAACGCTATAATAACTTTCAATGGATAAATGGGCTATAAAATGGTGAGGGACTTTAGAAAGTTCTTCTAAAGAAGGGCGTGTAACGCCTATATTTAATTCTTTGTAAAATTG
>JAVVPL010000083.1:0-8236 GCA_036655775.1 Bacteroidales bacterium
AAACTTGAATTTATAAAAAAAGAGTGTGTCTATATAGACACACTCTTTTTTTTGTTTTTATCAAGATCTTAATAAATACTTACTTTGCCTAGCATACTCTTGTTGTGCATGTCAAGTGCATGGATTAAATAAACGCCCCGACTCCATTCGCTAGTGGAGATCAAATTGGTTTGTGTATTTGAGGCTTGTTTGTAAACGATACGTCCGATATTATCGTATATAGTAATATGTCGTAAGGGTTCTACACTTTCTATGATGATTTGCGATTTTTGCGTATAGATAGAGAGTGCTTTGTGTTGTGTATTTTCAATAGATGCAGGTTGGATGGTAAGTAAACAGGTATCGCTAAAATTGCCATCCACTGTGGATACTTTAATTTGAGCAATTCCTGGAATCAAACCCATTACTTTACCTGTGGCATCCACCGAAGCAATCGAAGGTGCATTACTGCTCCACTTTACATTTTTGTTTGTGGCATCTTCGGGTATAATATGGGCTATTAAAGTTTCCGACTGACCTCTCAATAAAGAAAGACTATGGTGATTAAGGCTAATTCCGCTTACAGGATATCCTACGGAAACTTGGCAGCTATCAGTAAAATTGCCTTCTTGAGAATGGGCAACTATGCTTGTTTTACCAACGCGAATTGCCGTAATAAGTCCCGTATTATCCACGCTTGCAATGCTGGTATCGGTACTTGTCCATGTAATTTCTTTGTTTAAGGCATCCGTGGGGAAAATTTGCGCATTAATTTGTGCAGTTTCAGTTGGATTTAGTTGAAGCGAAGACTTGGAAATACGGATTCCTTTTACCAAAAATTCATACCAAAGTCTAGGTAATTGATTTGAAACAATAGTCCATGGCTGAAGCGTGTCTGATCCAAATTTCCATGAAATACTTTCCAAGAGTGCTTGATTGATTTGGTTACGTGCTATGCTTTTTCCATTCACACTCTTTAAACTGGTATCACTGACTGGAATTTCTTTATTGGTTACACCTAAACAAATAGCCGCATCTGCATAATTACTATCAAGACCCGAAGCACTAGGATCATTGTCGTTCCATCCCACAATACGTCCTGCAATAAAAGATGAACTAATGCTATCGTTGACAGCTAGTAAACATTTAGAAAAAGCAGTTCCGTGAGAAGGATTATTTTGACCTATCAATCCGCCCGCAGCCGCAACATTGGGATTTCCATTGGCAATAATACGTCCTGTACTATATAAGTTACGAGGACTACTAAGATAGGAAACGCCAATTACGCCCCCTACATTCATAAGTCCTGACACATCCATGGTTGCATACGAGTCGCTGAGATTTCCGCCTACGGTTCCAGCACCTAAATTCCCAATCAATCCGCCCGCATCGTTCCCATTTTTGATGGAGCCACTCGTATGGCAAAATCGAACGCTTGCACCAGAACGAATGCTTCCAACAATACCACCGCAAGTTTCATTGTCTCGATCCCCACTAATTTGACCATCAAATTGGCAAATGGAAATTTTGGTTTCTAATACTGCAAATCCTGCAATTCCACCTATTTTATAGGCATTTTGCAAAGAACCATGAACCTCACAATTGCTAATAATCGAATTGAAAACTTCCCCAACAATACCGCCCAACGAATTTCCCCCAACAAGATCTACACTATCTAAGATTAGATTTTGTATGTTGGACTTTTCGCCTAAAACACCAAAAAGGCCATTGGCATAAATAGAAGGACGTCTATTTTGAAGGTGGCTTATCTTATGATTGCCTCCATCAAGAGTGCCTACAAAGGGATTTTGTGAATTGCCAATAGGCATCCATCCCAATCCATCAGAAACAGGGAAATTAGCTAAATCAATATCTTTGATAATCCGAAAATAAGCAGTAGGATAAAAACGTATCAAATTCAAATCTCCTGCACTGGCAATAAGATAGGGATTGGTTTTAGTCCCGTCCCCACCTTGAAATTGAGTGAAAGGAAGATTGTAAAAATTGGCCGATGTTTTATAATTGTTTCCTTCGTATGTAATATATAATTTTGTAATTTCGTTATTTTCATCAGCATAAAAACCGCCTCCGAATAGTTTTCCTAAGGTGTCGTCATCACTCCAACGAGCCAATACGGTACCATCTTCTTTAATTACGCTAAGAAAAATACTAATCTGGGTTTGATTTTCTACATTTTCTTTGGTTAAAACCACATAGGTTTGTTCGCCTGTACTCGAAAATGTATAGGGATTGAGCATTTCGCTGGTAATTGGGATGGAGGCCAATACGGTTTGAGGTCCTGTATTAAATTTAACGCGTTTTTGTTCGCTGGCTTTGCGATCGTACCAAACCACAGAAGCAAGCACATTATTTGCCGCATCAACTTCCCCTTTTCCTAGAAAAAAGACATATTGATAATCGTTTCCTACAATACAACGTTCAAAATCCATTGAGAGTAAATCTTTATTGTGAATAGCATCAAAAGAGGTACCATACGTCCAACTAGGAAGATCTAAAAATTTAAAACCCGTAATTTCACTTCCACCTAAGCAGAGTGCTACTTGGTCTTCGTGTCCAAATAAATTAGCCATACTGCGGGTATAGCTAAGAGGATCGGGAATACTATGGAGTACGGTATTGTGCTCATCAACCAAAAAATAATCTATTTTTTCACAATCACAGTCGGTGTAGTAACGCGACAAACCATAGAGAATTTCAAAATTGGTATCCGTGTTAAATATCGATTTGGTAAGATCCCATTTTTGATCGGCAGTAAACATGCCTAAGGTGATCATACTTATTGGGTTTTTGTCTTGTCCAATAAGGTCGAGTTTGATTTCTTTCACTAAATTATAGTCTCGATCATACAGATTTACTATGAATTTATTGTTGGGCGTAATTTCAATATTACCTAGTTCATCGGACATGTTTTTGGCAAATATTTTTTCATAATGGGTGCTCACCAAATAAATAGTATTGTCTATAACTTTTTCGGTAATCACATTGCCATTGTAATAATCTAAGAGATTCCAAGGTAAAGAAAATACATGTTCAGGCGTATTCAAATCGCCTAAGGAATACATAGAAATATAACAGGTGTCGATGGTAACTTTGGGCGAAATATAACGTGCATTTACTAAAGCTATTTTGGCATAATAAGGGGCTGTTTCATTAAATAAGAAAATACCATTTACGCCTTTGTATTGTTGCAGAATTTTTCCATCTTCATTCACAATCCAAATTTCATCGGCTTGATTACTTGGATCTACCTCGCCAACAAAATAATGTATGTGTAGTACAAATTCAAATTTGGCATCATTATTAAAATATCTACGTGTAATTGTAGGTAGAATATCTACACTATTTGTGGTGTCTGGTAAATTTAAACGAATTGTTTTGCCCTCTTGTAGGTTGGTATTGTAAAAAGTAAATTGTACGGAGTCAAAATAATCTGAAACCCCAATACTAAATGAAATGCTGTGATTTTGAACAAAAGTAATAGGGGTGTTGTCTTCTATAAAATTAAGCGTTCCCCACGATTCTACTTGTTTAATACTTGCTGCAATGGGATAACTTTGCGCGTTTTGAGTACGTGCGGACGTTGGCGTTGGTTTGGAGCCAGGGAAAGAACTCATCGAAGAGGTTTTTGCAAAAAGATGCGAAGTTTTGTCGATGTACTTCTGAAGTTTAAAAGTGCTGTTTTCATTTTTAATTTTGCTTGCAGTCAAAAAGGGTTTGTCTGTATTTTTCTTAGCCTGCGAAAAAGAGAATAAGATACTAAAAATAAGAAAAATAGATAAGGTTTTTAATTTCATAATTCTTTTGGTTTTAATTTGTAATTTTGTTTTTGTTTTGTTTTTGAAAAAAAAAGATATAAAAGGAGAGTGCGTAAAGGTGGAAAGGTTATTCTTTTGATGTAAGGCGTTTTTGAAGTTCTATTTCTGCTAATTGTTCTGGATTTAGGTTATACTAGTAGTTGCTAATAGGCCGCAAGCGGCTTTTATATCTTGCCCTCGAGAGGTTCGTATGCTACAAAATAGGCCTTTTTGGGTCAATAAATTTCTAAAAATAAGAATGTTTTCTTCGGAACTTGCTTCAAAATTGAGGCCTTCTACTTTATGATAGGGAATTAAATTGACACGGCAATCGAGGCCTTTCAACATTTTTACGAGATTTTTGGCATGCAAAGGCGAATCGTTGAGCCCTTTGAACATAATATATTCAAAGGATAAGCGCCTTTGGTGAGCCCAATCATGTTGTCGTAGCACCTCTATCCCCTCACTGATGGGATAGGCTTTTTGCGCGGGCATCCACAATTGACGTTGTTCTTCTATGGGCGTGTGTAGGCTAATGGCCAAATGGCACTGACACTCATCAATAAAACGATGTAAGGCAGGCAAAACACCTACCGAAGAAACCGTAATACGTCGTGGACTATATGCAAACCCCCATTCGGAAGTAAGAATTTCAATACTTTTTAAAACTTCATCGATATTATCCAAGGGTTCACCCATTCCCATAAATACAAAATTGGTAAGTTGTGCACTTTCGGGAATACTTTTTACTTGGTTGATAATTTCATTAGCACTTAGATGTTGATGAAAACCTTGACTTGCTGTAGCACAAAATCCACAGCCCATACGGCAGCCTGATTGAGAGGAAACACAAAGGGTGGCGCGATCTTCATCGGGAATAAAAACGGATTCCACCGCGTGTTCCCCTTTTTTGTTAGACTGAACTTTGAAGAGATACTTTTTAGTTCCATCTACCGAAGTTTGACACTGTATAGCTTTGCTTAAGCCAAATATAAAATGCTCTTTTAGCAAGTTTCTATTAGCCAATGAAAGATTGCTCATTTCATCAATACTCTCAATGTTTTTTTTGTATAGCCAATCACAAATTTGTTTTGCGGTGAAGGCGGGCATTCCTATTTTGGTTACAATTGATTTTATCTCCGACAAGCTTTTTCCTAAAAGAATCTCTTTATCCATCTATCTTAATTTTATTTCACAAAGATACTAAATTAAATTTGTATTTTGTTGCAAAAAATGCCTAAAAAAGATTACTTTTGCCTCAAAAAAAATGCCTAAAGTATATTTAGCCCCTTTGCATGGATTTACCGATTTGAAGTACAGAACTGCGCATCAAACTATTTTTGGCAGTTTTGATAAAGCGGTGGCTCCCTTTGTGACCTTGGTGGCTGGACGTAAAGTGAAGCCTAGTCATCTTCGAGAATTAGATCCGCAAAAAAATAAAATGGCGGTTGAGCCACAGGTAATAGGCAATGAGGCTGATTTTTTTATAACGATGGCACAGGCGCTGACCGATTTGGGTTATCCCTCGGTAAATTGGAACTTGGGTTGTCCAATTAAGGCCATTGCCGCCAAACAAAGAGGTTCGGGACTCCTTGCATATCCCGAAAGGGTGGCGCGTTTCCTAGATCAGGTGTTGCCTCTAACAGAAATTAAACTTTCAATTAAAATGCGCTTAGGATATAGTCAAGCGGAGGAAAGTATACAATTGATAGACGTGTTAAATCGGTATCCTTTGGAGTATGTAGTTATTCACTCGCGCTTGGGGGTGCAAATGTATGAAGGAACAGTTGATTTGAATGCTTTAGAAGTGCGCAAATCAATGCTAAAACATAAAACAATTTATAATGGAGATGTGTTTAATGTGCTCGATTATCAGCGAATTAAAACGCGCTTTCCCTGGGCTGAAGAAGTGATGATAGGTCGTGGAATTTTGGCTAATCCTTTTTTGGCATCGGAATTAAAAGGCGAAGAAATGAGCGTAGATGAAAAAACACAAAAATTCTGGGATTTTATGGAATTTCTGTTTAGAGAATATCAAGAAGAAGATCGAGAAGAAGACAATATATTGCATAGAATGAAACAATATTGGGCCTCTTTGCGCGTGGAGGGGAGTGAGGAATTGTTTAAAAAGCTTAAATATGTGCAAACTCTGCAAGAGTATTCGTATCTTTGCAGTAGTGAAAAAGAAAAAATTATTTTTAGAAAATAAAAAAAATGTCAGAAATTGTATTAAACTTAGGAAAACCGCTTTGTTTTTTTGATTTAGAAACCACGGGAGTCCAAGTTGGTTCCGATAAAATTATCGAAATCTGTATATTGAAAGTAAATCCTAATCAATCTACATCTGGTCCTGAAATTAAAACATGGAGAGTTAATCCTGGTATTCCAATCCCCGCAGAGTCCTCTAAAATTCATGGAATTTACGATGCAGATGTAGCTTCAAAACCTTTGTTTAAAGAGATTGCAAACGAAATTGCTCAATTTATAGGCAATGCCGATTTGGCAGGTTATAATTCCAATAAATTTGATGTGCCTTTGCTAGTAGAAGAATTTTTAAGAGCTGATATTGCTTTTGAGTTGAAAAATCGTCGATTGGTAGATGTACAAAACATCTTTCATAAAATGGAACAACGTACCTTGTCTGCCGCATCCAAATTTTATTTGCATAAACCGCTAGAGGGGGCGCATGGAGCGGAAGCGGATACGGTGGCTACATACGAAATTCTCAAGGCACAAATTGCAAAATACGAAAATGTACCTTTTGTTGATAAAGAAGGGGTGGAACAAATCTCTATACAAAATGATATTGACACTCTCTCCAAATTTTCAAAAATGAATAATTCGGTGGATTTAGTAGGACAGATTGTTTTGAATGAGGCAGGAAAAGAAGTTTTTAATTTTGGCAAACATAAGGGTATGGCCGTGGAAGAGGTGTTTAAAAAAGAACCTTCCTATTACGATTGGATGCAGAAAGCCGATTTTCCCCTCTATACAAAAAAAATACTCACAGAAATTCGTTTACGTTCTTTAAATAAATAAAAAGTACGAAACTTTAGCTAAGCATTTCTTTAGCTTTTTTTAGCCCTTCAATAAAAATATTGATTTCTTCGGACGTATTGTAAATGGCAAAACAAGCGCGTACGGTGCCAGGAATATGGCATCTATCCATCAAGGGTTGCGCACAGTGATGTCCTGTTCTTACAGCAATGCCTAATTGATCGAGAATAACACCTACATCATACGGGTGAACCCCTTTGATATTAAACGATAGTACGGCTGCTTTTTCTTTGGCGGTGCCAATAAATTCAATTCCTCCTAAGTCTTGTAATTTTTCAAACGCTTCGGTATATAATGAATTTTCGTAGATAGCCATATTTTCAATGCCAATATTTTGCATAAATAAAATAGCTGCTTTGAGTGCGAGCACTTCGGGCACGGCAGGAGTGCCTGCTTCAAATTTAAAAGGAAGTTCATTAAAAGTGCTTGTTTCAAAAGAAACGTTTTTGATCATTTCGCCTCCTGTTTGATAGGGGGGCATTGCGTTTAAAAGGGCTTCTTTGCCATAAAGTACACCCACTCCCATGGGCGCATACATTTTATGACCCGAAAAACAATAAAAATCGCAATCTAAATCTTGTACATTGACAGGAATATGTGATACGGCTTGAGCCCCATCAATCAATACGCGAATCCCTTTGGCATGAGCGAGCTTAATTATTCTTTTGATTGGATTGATAGTGCCTAAAACATTGGATACATGGGCTAAAGCAAGTATTTTTGTTTTTGGGGTAAGTAATTTATCTAAGGCTGTTTCGTCTAATTCTCCCTGGTCCGACATCGGAATGATATTTAATTTGGCTGCTTTCCTTTGACAAAGCATTTGCCAAGGCACAATATTAGCATGGTGTTCCATAGTGGAAATAAGAATTTCATCTCCTGGATTTACAAATTTTTCACCAAAAGATTGCGCAACTAAATTAATGCTTTCGGTAGTTCCTTTAGTGAAAATAATTTCGTGTGTTTGTTGGGCCCCTATAAATTGTTGTACTACTTCTCGCGCACTTTCAAAAGCCGAAGTTCCTTCTTGACTTAAATAATGCACTCCTCGGTGCACATTGCTATTGAGGTCGGTATAATAATTTTTCATACACTCTATCACACATATAGGCTTTTGTGTAGTTGCACAATTGTCAAGATAAATAAGTCTTTTTTTATGTATTTGACGGCTCAACAGTGGAAATTGAGCTCTTATTTCTGATATATTCAACATGCTTTTTGTAAAATGATTGAGACAAATGTACAAAAAAAATTATATAAATACCTAAATAATATGTATTTTTGCAGAAGTATTGCAATCCAACTTAGATGGATTGTGATAAAAACATCAATCCAACTCACTTACATTTAAAAATGAAAAATAAATACATAGAGTTAATAGAGCA
>JAVVPL010000084.1:0-8164 GCA_036655775.1 Bacteroidales bacterium
GAACATAAAAACACTGTTTATCACAGGTGGCTCCACTGGTATAGGAGCCGCCTCGATAGTGAAATTCATTAGCGAAGGCTGGAATGAATCATTGTAGTGTTGAAGACTACTGGCAGTCAGAAAACGCCCTCTATGCCCGTGGCTCTGCTGGAGAACCCGCAGAGGTGGCCGAAATGATTTACTTCCTTGCCTCGGACGCATCGAGCTTCTGCACTGGAGGACATTATTTGGTAGACGGAGGATTGGCTGCACGATAAGGGAGGGAGTATGGTAAAATGGTAATTTCCCGACTAATTCTTGTCTATTTCCAAAATATCCTTTACATTTGTTTACAATCCACATTTTGTGCACGCGTATTTTTTTTTACAATACACTTGAAATTTTGTATATTTGTAAAATGAAACATATCTACCATTTTGATATACGCATCTATCTCTTTGCACTAACACTGCTTATGGGCTTACCCTTGCAAGCACAAGCTCAGGTATTGGATAGTCTACTTCAATTAGTCAATGCCTCTACTCAAGATGAAGAACGCCTTTATCGTCTTTTTCCTCTTATTGAAGAATATCAAGATAATGCCAAAGATATTGACTACAAACAATATGTGGTGGAGGCGCAACGTTTAGCAAAAAAAATAAAAGATCCATACGCCCTTACCTATACCCATTATTTGCTTGGAGGGTATTATATTATTTATTTTGATATGGAACAGGCTTCCAAATATTTAGGATTAGCCCTCTTTGATATGCGTAAATTGGAACCCAATACTAAAACTTTTGAATTGGATATTAAAATCAATTTAGCTCTCAGTGCCTACTACTATTATTTATCCAATTTACCTTTGGCAATTGAAAAATTAAATAGAGTAGAATTTCTAAATAAAAAACTGAATAGCAGTTACTACAAATTGGTGCATGCCAATAATTTAGCAATGATTTATAAAAGTTTGAACGAAAATAAGCAAGCCATTACTTTATTTAAAGGGGTCCTCAAAAATAAGAACCTTTCAAGTCAACGACTTCAAATGACTTACGCTAATTTAGGCAATACGTACCTCAACGATAAATCGTACGATTCATCTATTGCTTATTTTAAAAAAGCCTTGGCCATTTCAAACAAAAGTCGAAAAAACTATTCCACGGCCAACACTTTTTCGCTTTTAGGAGCCGCTTATCAGGGTAAAAAACAATACGATACGTCTTTGTATTTTTTAAAATTAGCGGTTGCACACGCACAAACCAATAGAGAAGAGAGTATTTTAGCCGAAGTTTTAATTCAAATGTCCGATTTATATACGGAGATGAAACAATATGATAATGCCTTAAACACTATTACCAAAGGATTATCACTGGCTCGACTGAGTCATAATTTGGCAAGCGAATGTACAGGCGTGCACCTTCGAGCAAAGATATTATACGCTAAAGGCAAGATCGAAGCCGCCTACCAAGAACAAGCACGGTATCAAATCCTCTTAGATAGTTTGAATGCTAATTTGAATTTAAAATATTCTAATTCCTTAATTGAGCAAAATAAATTTGCTTTACAACAACAACAATTGGAATTTGAATTTAAAAACGAGCAAATAAGTTTAGAATACAAACATAAAATTCAGAAAATCAGTCTGTATATTGTTTTATTGCTGCTTGTATTTGGTATTTTCATTACCCTTATTTTGCTTAAACGAAAAGGAGTCAAACTTGAAAACAAAAGACTTAGCGAAGCGGCTTTACGTAACGCATTGGAAATGAAAAATAAAGAGTTCACATCCAATCTTATGTTTCAAATGAAACGCAACGAAATGCTACAAGAAATTCTTTGCGATTTGGATGAAATTGGGAAAAATTTAGATGAAGTTCCCAAAAATAAAATCAACATTCTATATACTAAGCTTTCAAAACTGGCTACCGAAGACACTTGGACCGATTTTGAATATCAATTTAAGCAAGTATATCAAAGTTTTTACGATAATTTGTTAGCCGAATTTCCCGATCTTACCCTTTCGGAACGCAAACTTTGCGCTTTTTTAAAATTGAACTTGACAATCAAAGAAATAGCTTCCATTATGAACTTGGATCCCAATAGTGTTCGCGTAGCAAGAGTACGTTTACGCAAAAAATTAGGATTGACCAACAATGAAGAAACTCTCATCCATTTTTTATCCAAGTATTAAAAATAAATAGTTGCATCCAAAATCTTGCAATATCCATCTATGTTCTGCCTTATTTTCTCTATTAATTTATAATAGCATGTAAATCAATTTTCTATTCTATTTATCAATTTTTATATAGCCATAAAATAGCCCTATATTTTATGCTTGTATCCATAGAATAGCCATGTATTTATTTTTTTTCTAAACTTTAAAGCCTACTTTCGTTCTGTTTTATACAAGTGAACAATGAATGTATTCAAAAAATGTATTTAAAAATATATACTTTCTAAATCAAATTACAAATCAAACAAAACTTTTATGCTATGAAACGAACACTTTTACTTTTGTGGACCACATGCCTCTGTATGGCACTTGTACCACTTAATGCACAAAATCGCGGAATTACCTCTTCGCGTACGGCCTCGGCTTCCACACCTAAGGCCTTGGTAGAAAAAAATGCCTATGGATGTTTAATTACCACGAAGGTTTCACAATCTCCTTGGGGTCCTATGGAATTTGAATCGCCTCAATTGGGTTATATTAGTTTGGAAAAGCCTTCTGGCATCAAACAGTATATTCCAGCCCTACCCATGCAAGCCTCTCCTATTGCAGGGGCCGCAGCCAATGGAAAATATTATACCTATTTATGTATGTCGTTTTTCGGGAATACCATCCCTGCTACCTTCTCAACGCTCGATTTGAACGATTCTGCACGTGAAAACATTGTGGCCTTCTATAATTTAGCCATGGACTATTTTTATCATGATATGACCTATGATTACAGTACCCAGACTATGTATGCCCTTGCCGCCACGGCTCAGTCTACCACAGGAGCCAATATTTTGTTTTCGGTAAACCTTCAGGATGGAACTTTCCAAAATCTAGGCGATCTTGGCAATCGTTTTATAAGTATTGCTTGTAGTTATGACGGATTGCTATTTGCCGTAAGTACCGATGGAAATTTATACGCAATCAATAAACAAAAGGTTTCTGCTACCTTAGTAGGCAGTACAGGCATTCAACCTTCTGCCAAATTCCAATCTATGGAATTTGATCATAGTACCAACCAATTATATTGGGCAGCCAATAATATCCAGGGAAAAAATCATTTTATTCAATTGAATTTACTCACGGGCAAACCTATCAGTGATGATACAATTATTGATAATATGCGTATTACCGCTATGCATATTCCTTATACCTTAGCCGCAAATGGCGCACCTAATGCTATTTCTAACTTAGTGGTTCGGGCCGATACCAATTCAGCCAAATTTACTTGGACCAACCCAAGTATTTGTCTTGATAGCACAGCACTTAGTGCACTTACCAAAATTGAAATTTACTGCAATGATCAATTAGTACATACCATCAATGCTCCTGTTGTAGGTGGAAAAGAAAGTTGGGCACATACCAATCTTCCAATGGGAATAGCCTATTACAAAATTGTGGCTTACAATAGTGTGGGCAAAGGCGTTACCAAAATGACTAGAGTATTGATAGGTCTTGATGTTCCTGCTCCCGTCAGCCAAATTGTGCTCAGTAAAGAAAAGAATATAGCCAAATTGACTTGGGTCGCTCCCAGCATCGGTGAAAACGAAGGAAACATCGACCTTAAAACCTTAAATTATACCATTAAACGGAGTCCAGATCCCAAAATGTGGAAAAACATTAAAACTACCGTCTTCAATGATTCCACCATTACAGAACTTAGTAACTATACCTACGAAATAAGTGCTTTAACCAAAGATGGTGAAAGTCAATCTGCATTTTCAAACACTCTTCTTATTGGCGATGCACTTGAAAATCCGTATTATACCAATTTTGGTGCAGCCAAAGAATTTGCACAATGGACTATTGACAATGCCAATAAAGATGACAAAACTTGGTATCAAACCACCATTGATAGCAAACCTTTTGTAGAATACGATGCTTCTTCTACCCTAGATGCTAATGATTGGTTGATTTCGCCCCCTATAAAATTAGAAGCAGGCAAAAACTATCGCGTAAAAATAGATATTCGTACATTGACTAATAATCATAGCGAATCTTTGGCCATCAATATGGGACAAGGAGTCAATGCCGCAGCAATGACCACCGCAATCATGAATCCCAAAATATTTAAATCCGAAAATCCTATTACCGAAAGAACCCCATTTAAAGTAAGCACTACGGGTGAATATAATTTTGGGTTACAGGTAGTATCCCCTGCCGATCAATCAGTTCTCAGCCTTACCAATTTTGCCATCGAAGAATATGGCGAAAAAGATTTTAGAGGGTATATGGTTGAAGGTCCCGAATATCCTTCTTATGGAAAAGCAAGCACCTATTCTGTAAAAGTACAAAACAACGGGAGCAAAACACAAAATAATTATGTAGTCAAACTGCTTGATAAAACCTTTATGCAAACGCCTATGGGTCCAATGCCAATGGAAATAGTGGTCGACACGCTAGCGGTAAAAGACACCCTTGCTACCAACGCCATTTATACTGCAAAAATAAAATGGACACCCAATTTTCCTGGTAATAATCAATTAGTTGCTGTTTCTGCTTTGAATGGGGATATCAACACAAAAAATGATGCCTCTTTAGATTATACCGTCAAAGTGCAAAATCCTGGAAGTGAATATGCCGAAATACTTGATAGAAGTAAAAAAGATAATACACTTCCTATTGCCTTCGGACCTAATGCAAGTGCTGGACAAACCATTTATTTAGCCTCTGAAATAGGGGTTCGTGGCGGTATTGCCAAAGAAATAAATTATTCTTACGAAAATTTCAACGGAAAAGTTGAAGAAAGAAAACTCAAAATTTATATGGCCAACACACTCTGCACAGATATGAGCCAATCATGGATTCCTGAATCAGAATTTGTTTTAGTGGCCGATACCACCTTTACTTTCAACCGAAGTGCAAGTCGTATAAAAATTGCATTAAACAATAAATTTGTATATACTGGCGGCAATTTAGCTGTTATGGTTATTGCTCCTATCGATGGTGTATTTAATGGAAACTTCCATTCTTTCTATGGTGGAAATGATTCCAAAGCACCTAAACGTTCTTTAAGTTGGGGCGGCTTCGGTGAAGAATTTAATTTTGGTCAAAAAGGCGTTATCAGCGATTTTATTCCTTTTGCTCAAATAGGTTTTAAAACCGACGAAGGTGTTTTGGTTAAAGGCGTTGTCAAAAATACTAAAGGCAATGTTTTGAGTAATGTAAAAGTGGAAATTCCTACTTTAAAAATTGCCACCTACACCAATACATTGGGTGAATATGCCATCAGTTACGTACCTAGTGCCAAATATACACTCAAAGCCACTGGTATTGGATATGCCGATTTTAAGAGAGATACCCTTTCCATTAAAGGCGATACCCTTATCTATAATTTTGTAATGGATTCTTTGGCCACCTACCGTGTTTACGGAAATGTAAAAGATGCAGATGGAGCCAATGTAGCAGGCGCGCAAGTTAAAATTTCAGGCTATACTATTTTCAAAACCACCACAGATGCCCAAGGCAACTTCTCTATACCTGGTGTTTTCACTTCCAAAAGTTATACGCTAGATATTTTCAAAATCAACCTAGTTCAATATACTTCTGAAAGTTTTAAAATAGAAAATGCAGACAAAAATGTAGGCACTATCAAACTCCAAGATATTTTATTTACCGTTGACAATGTAGTAGCTAATCCTACAAAAGGTGGCATGGAAGTAAGTTGGAGCGAAGCAATCAACAAAACTGAATTCCGCCAAGACAATGGAAGTATATTTAGTGCTTTAGGTGCTTTGGACGGTCATGCTAAAACCGCGTTAGGTGTAGTTTATCGCACCCCTGCTCGTTTATATACTATGAGTTGGATGACCATTAAAAGCGAAAACTCTCTCCATCCTTTGGTAAATATTTTTGTATTCGATTTGGATGCCAATGGCAATCCTACCTCTACCATTTTGTTTTCTCAAAAAGATGTAGCTAATACCGATTCTACCTGGATGAAATTTAAATTTCCAACAGCCGTAGAAGCACCTCGTGGTTTTATGGTAGCACTCAGCTGCAATAAAGGACATCTTGGCTTAGCCAATAGTACCACTAGCACCACTTGGCCTTTTGTAGAAAAAACAAATTATTTTTCGGGTCATTATGATACACTCGCTTTTCAAACTGTAGAATCTTTAGGCGATTTCAGACACAATTTATTGGTTCGTGCCGAAGGTGCTATCATCTCTATGCCTAATTTTGCTCCTCAAAGAAGTGCAAAAAAACAAATTACTCAAAACAATACGATGATTTTGACTCAAACAGGTAGTTCTGCTTATGTAGAAGGACTTAATGCCAACATTCAAAATGCAAGTAAATCCATGAAAGGCTATAAAGTATGGCGTTTGGAAGAAGGTCAAGAAGACAAAGCAGGAAGATGGAATCTACTCACTCCAAATACACTTACAAACACCTCTTTTGTAGATGCCGTATATGCTACTTTACCACAAGCATTCTATCGTTACGCCGTCAAAGCTATTTACTCCGAAGATTATAGTTCAGAGCCTGTATTTTCAAATGTAGTAGCCAAAGATATGTATACCGTAGCAAACTTAAATATAAGTACCAATACTTCTGCCAACGAAAGTGCGGGAGCTAAAGTTCATTTATTCAATACTTCTTACTCTTACGATACCATTGTAAATTTGAATGGCGTAGCTACGTTCCCAAAAATTGTCAAAGGAATGTACACAATTACCATTGAATTGAAAGGCTTTGCCCCATTTACTGCCGAAAACCAAGATTTCTCCACCGAGAATACATATCAAAAGGATTATAAACTTACCGAAGTACTGGTTAAACCCTTTAATTTGGAAGTGCTTAATGGAAGTGTAAGCAATGCCAAAATTTTCAATTGGAATATACCCAACATCACGGATGATTTTGAACATCATACCGATTTTACACTTAATTCGGCAGGAGTCCTAGGATGGGATTTTATTGATAAAGATCAATTAGCAACCTACGGAATTCAAGATGTTACCTATCCCAATGCAGGCGAAAAAATGGCATATATAATTTTTAATCCTTCCGCCACAAATCCCGTTTGTGGTGAAACTTTTGCCGCACATAGTGGAAACAAATATGCAGCCTTTTTTGCAACCGTTGAAGGAAGCAATCAAGATTTTCTAATTTCTCCACAACTTAACTTCAAACGTTCATTCTCTTTTAGTTTCTTTGCCAAATCGGTAACTACCGAATACAAAGAACTATTTAAAGTGGGCTATTCTACTTCAGGCAAAGCAGCCACCGATTTTGTTTGGATTACTACTACCCCCGATTCAGCAAGCACTACATGGAAAGAATACAGTTATACCATTCCTGCAAAAGCTAAATATGTTTGTATCGAATATGTTTCTCAAGATGCTTTTGTTTTATTGATAGACGATCTCTTTATCGGTTACAAATCTGCCAATGCACCTAAAGCATTCGCTCAATATGCAGTCTATTTGGACAACATCAAAGTAGGTCAAACCGAAGAAAGCACTTTCTTATTTGAAAAATTGAGCAGTGGCAAGCATGTGGCAGGAGTAAAAGCCCTTTACACATCGGGTGAATCTGAAATGGCAACTATTGATTTTAGCGTAGGAGTTGGCATTGAAGATAATCTTGAAAACACGCTTCAATTCTATCCTAATCCTGTCAAAGATAAATTGTATATCCAAGGCACTTTCTCGCAAATTGAAATTTACGATCTTGCAGGCCAAAAGATTGAAACCATTACAACTCAATCGCAATTTATCAATACGAGTACGTTAAACAATGGAGTTTATCTTTTAAAAGTCACCTCCAATAATCGCGTATTTATTCATAAAGTCATAGTTAACAAATAAAATTAAAACAAAACGAACATAGTATGCGCAAGTTCAAAATCATCCATTTTTCTTCGCTAACATCCCGCATACTATGCTTCGTTTTATATTCTAATAAAAACAGGCAAAATACAAACGTTAGTTTACATACTATTTCGTAGTAATTGCC
>JAVVPL010000085.1:0-7981 GCA_036655775.1 Bacteroidales bacterium
AAACCTTCTATTTGATTTTGCAATTGTGCCAGCGGAATATGCTTCAAACGCAATTGCGTTTGATCGTCAGCAGAAAGAACAAAAGTTTCCATAATTGTAAGTATTATTAGTTAACGTATATACAAACTTCTTGATTCAAAAAAAATGTTTACTTATTTTTTCAAACTAAGAGCGAGTTCTTTTAATTGAACTTCACTCACTGTTGAGGGAGCATCACTCATCACATCTCGTCCAGAATTATTTTTTGGAAAAGCAATAAAATCTCGAATAGAATCAGCCCCACCAAACAATGAACATAATCGATCGAAACCAAAAGCAATACCACCATGAGGAGGTGCTCCATATTCAAAAGCATCCATTAAAAATCCAAATTGCTTCTGCGCTTCTTCTTCGGTAAAACTCAAGGCTTTGAACATTCGTTTTTGTAATTCTCTATCATGAATTCGTATCGAGCCTCCCCCTACTTCAACCCCATTAATTACCATATCATACGCATTCGCCCTTACCTTACCAGGGTCTGTTTCCAACATATTTTGATCTTCAGGTTTAGGTGCGGTAAAAGGATGGTGCATAGCAAAAAAACGTTTGCAATCTTCATCCCATTCTAATAAAGGAAAATCTACAACCCAAAGTAATGAAAACGTATTCGGATTACGTAAGTTGAGCCTATTTCCCATTTCTAAACGAAGTTCGCCTAAAGCTTTTTGAGTTTTGTTTCTATTTCCTGCTAATATCAAAATTAAATCCCCCGCTTTGGCTTGACAAGTGAGTGCAATGCTTTGTAATTGATCGGAACTGTAAAATTTATCAATAGACGATTTGTATGTACCATCGGTATTGCACTTAATATAAACTAAACCTTGCGCGCCTACTTGTGGACGTTTTACAAAATCAGTCAATTCATCCAATTGTTTTCGAGTATATTCACTACAAGCCTCCACACAAATACCTGCCACCAACTCCGCTTGATCAAACACCGAAAAACCATGATTTTGCACTTGGTTTGTAAGTTCGATAAAACGCATTCCAAAACGAGTATCGGGTTTATCGGAACCATAGTATTTCATTGCATCGGCATAAGTCATACGAGCTAATTTATCTATGGTAATACCTTTTATTTTTTTAAATAAATAAATTGCCAAAGCCTCAAAAGTATCCAAAATATCTTCTTGTGTCACAAAAGACATTTCACAATCTATTTGAGTAAATTCAGGTTGTCTATCAGCCCGTAAATCTTCATCTCTAAAACAACGCACAATTTGAAAATAGCGATCGAAACCTGAAACCATAAGTAGTTGTTTATAACTTTGTGGCGACTGTGGTAAAGCATAAAACTCCCCTGGGTTCATGCGAGAAGGAACTATAAAATCGCGCGCGCCTTCGGGTGTTGATTTTATCAAAAAAGGAGTTTCTATCTCTATAAAATTGAGATCATTCAAATAGTTTCTAGTTTCAATACCAATACGGTGACGCAATTCCAAATTTTTACGAACACAATCTCGACGAAGATCCAAATAGCGATATTTCATACGCAATTCATCCCCTCCATCGGAATGGTCTTCGATGGTAAAGGGAGGCGTTTTTGCTTTATTTAAAACTTGAATTTCATCCACAATAATTTCAATATCTCCCGTAGGCATTTTTGCATTTTTATTACTTCGCTCCTCTACCTTCCCACTCACTGCAATGACGGTTTCACGTCCTAAGGCACGGATTTGTTCACATAAATTTGCATTGACCTCCATATTGAAAGTTAATTGGGTAATTCCATATCTATCTCGCAAGTCGACAAAAGTCATACCGCCCAAATCACGGGAGCGTTGTATCCATCCACAAAGTTTTACTTCTGTCCCTTTGTGTGTTATATTCAGTTCCCCATTTGTGTGTGTTCTTAACATTTTTTTACTTTTTACTTTGATTTTCCTTGATTCGCAACTGCTTCCATCGAGGCTTTTATTTTTTCGGGATCGCCCAAAAAAGTATCCTTTATTAAATTCATATTATCATCAAATTCCAATAAATAAGGTACACCCGTAGGTATATTTAAAGCAAGGAGTTCCTCGTTACTAATATTTTTAATATATTTGATAATTCCTCTCAAACTATTACCATGTGCCGCAATTAAAATTTCATTTTGATTGTGTAAAGTGGGTAAAATAATAGTTTTCCAGTAAGGAACAATCCGATCAACTGTATCCTTTAAAGATTCCGTGAGAGGCAAAGATGAACGCTCTATATTTTTATATTTGGGATCTAAATACGGACTTCTGGGATCCTCTGGAGCCAAAGAATTTGGAGCGATATCATAACTACGTCTCCATATTTTCACTTGGGCTTCTCCATATTTTTGCGAAGTTTCTACCTTGTCTAATCCTTGCAAAACACCATAATGTTTTTCATTTAAACGCCAATTTTTTTCTATGGGGATCCACAGTAAATCCATTTCTTCTAAAACTAAATTCATAGTTTTGATAGCCCTCGTTAAGTATGAGGTATACGCCATATCAAAAACTAAGCCCTGTTCTTTGAGCAGTCGTCCAGCTTCTCGTGCTTCTTGCACTCCTTTGTCTGTTAAATCAACATCTGTCCATCCTGTAAAGCGATTTGCTTTGTTCCATGTGCTCTCTCCGTGACGGAGTAATACAACTTTTTTCATTCTTTTTTCGTTAAAATCTTTTCTTTTTTTCCTAATTGTTTATTTCGTATATAAAATAATAAAGCGATGCCGACTAAAATAAAAGGGATACTCAACATCTGTCCCATATTTAACATATAATTTGCTTCCCATAATTCCTGAGGTTCTTTTACGTATTCTATCAAAAAACGCATACCAAACAAGATAATTAAGAACCATGCAGACATTTTTCCTTCCGTAGGCTTTCCTTGTCTTGAAATATAATACCAAAGCAAGCCTATAAAAATACCCAAATACGATAAAGCTTCATAAATTTGGGTAGGATGTTTTGGTAAAAGTTCTCCATTTTGTACAAATAAAAATCCCCAAGGTAAATTAGTTACATTACCATAAATTTCAGAATTCATCAAATTCCCCATTCGAATAAATAAACCCGACAAAGCCACCACCAACACTACTCTATCTAAAATATAGAGGTAGTTTTTTTTGAATTTTCGAGCCGCAAAAAAAAGAGCAATAAGTATTGCTATGGCAGCCCCATGACTCGCTAATCCGCCATCTCGAATATATAAAATTTCTATTGGATGAGCCAAATAATAAGCAGGTTCATAAAATAGGCAATGTCCCAATCGTGCACCTATAATAACAGCTAGAGCTACATACCATAATAAAGTTTCCACTAACAAAGGTGATTCGCCTTCTTTTTTAAGCATTCTCCCCAACAATAAATAACCAGCAATAAATGCAGACGCAAACAAAATGCCATACCACCGAATTTCTAAACCGAACAAACTAAAAGCAACAGGATCTACATTCCAAACGATATAATTCATATCCAAATAATTTTAATAAATAACTAGTTCTCAATGTTATCAACTCTCACAAGATTATTTACATATCTTTTGCTTAAGCTTATGTCATACTCCTGTTTTGTTTCTAAATTCACGTATTCTTTCTCACATTCCGAAAGATAAAGGTACAAAACAAACGGCAAAGATACAAAAATTATGACAATTATTTAAAATAGAAAACACAAAAAAAGCGACCCTTGCGAGTCGCTTTTTTTATTTAAATAAAATTGTCATCTTATTTATTTACTTGGAAGGTTTTATCTCCATTTTTCAAAAAATTGACAATTTGGCTTGCGGAAGCTAAACCTGCATTCACATTTGCTTCTGCAGTTTCAGCACCCATTTTTTTAGGTGTAGCAAAATAACGACCTGCAAATTTAGTATTCAACTCTTCATTGATGACAGGCATCACATCGGTAGCATATTTAAAATCTGGACGATCGTTCATCAATTTAACCAAATCAGCTTCATTGATAACTTCTTTACGTGCAGTATTAACCAAAAGAGCTCCTTTTGGCATACGATTCAACAATGCGTAATTGATAGAAGCAGCGGTATCTTTATTAGAAGGAATATGTAATGAAATAACATCACAAGTGCTATATAATTCTTCAGCGGAAGCTACTGCAGTAACCCCATCTTCTTTCATGGTAGCTTTTGGACGAATTGCATAAGCAAACACTTCCATACCCATACATTTAGCAATACGAGCTACATTACGCCCAACATGACCATACGCATGAATACCTAATTTTTTACCTTTTAATTCCATACCTGTACCTGGTTTGAATGTATTACGATACATATAGATCATCATACCTACAGCTAATTCTGCAACGGCATTTGAATTTTGGCCTGGGGTATTCATTGCTACAATATTGTGAGCAGTACAAGCAGCTAAATCAAGATTGTCATATCCAGCACCTGCGCGAACTACAATTTTAAGATTTTTAGCATGATCAATTACCTCTTTGGTAACTTTATCAGAGCGCACAATAAGTGCATCTGCATCTGCTACGGCTTTGTACAAATCATTGACATCGCTATATTTTTCAAGAAGGCTCAATTGAAATCCTGCACCTTCAGTAATTTTTCTAATGCCATCTACGGCTGCCTTTGCAAAAGGTTTTTCTGTTGCAACTAATACTTTCATAGTATAATTAATTTTAAAAATTTAAGGTCTCTATATTTATTAAAAATTCTCTTTAAAAAAAAGAAGTTCTAAGCGTTTTGCTCAGAACTTCTTTTTAATGAAGTGATATTATGCATTTGCTTTTTCAAATTCTTGCATACATGCAACTAAAGCTTCTACGCTTTCTTTTGGACAAGCATTGTAGATAGAAGCACGGAAACCACCTACTGAACGGTGACCTTTAATGCCAACCATACCTTTTTCTTTAGCAAAAGCCATAAATGCGTCTTCTTTGTCTTTATATTTATCTTGCATTACAAAACAAACATTCATCAAAGAACGATCTGCTTTGTCAACAACCGTACCTTTAAACATTGGGTTACGATCAATTTCGTTATACAAAATAGCCGCTTTTTCTTGATTACGTTTTGCCATTTCTTTTAATCCACCTATACTCTTAACCCATTTCAAAGTTTCAGTCATAATGAAAATAGGGAATACTGGAGGTGTGTTGAACATAGAATTTTCTTTGATATGTGTACGATAGTCAACCATCGTAGGAATTGGATGATTTACTTTACCTAACATATCTTCACGAATAATAACTACAGTTACCCCTGCAGGACCCACGTTCTTTTGTGCTCCACCATAGACGATAGCATATTTAGAAATATCAATAGGACGACTCATAAAATCAGAAGACATATCCGCAATCAAAGGCACTGGACTATCCATATCGGTTCTAATTTCTGTACCATAAATTGTATTATTGGTAGTGATGTGGAAATAATCTACATCTTTAGGAATTGTATAACCTTTTGGAATATGATTGTAAGTACTTTCTTTAGAAGAAGCAACAATTTCAACTTCTCCAAAAAATTTAGCTTCTTTAGCAGCTTTACTAGCCCAAACTCCTGTTTCTAAATAGGCAGCTTTTTTGTTCATCATATTAAATGGAACATACAAAAACTGAGTACTTGCACCACCACCCATAAAAATAACTTTGTAATTGTCTGGAATATTGTATAATTCTTTCCAAAGAGCTACACATTCATCCATCACAGCTTCCCAGTCTTTCGAACGGTGAGAAACTTCAATAACTGACATTCCTGAACCTTTAAAATCTTTTAATGCTTCAATACCTGCTTCGATTGCAGATTTAGGTAAAATACATGGGCCGGCGTTAAAATTGTGTGTTTTTTTCATGATTTATTTTTTTTAAATTTTTTAATTTTACTTAATACTTTATTTATCAATACTTTACAATCACGCCTGTTTTGACGCAAATATGACTACAAACTTAGCCCAAATTTTCTAATTTCCAAAGAAATTTTGTGAGAATATAAAAAATAGTTACATTTGTTGTATTAATTAGTTCTAAACATGAAACAAATAGGGACTAAGAAAGCACCCAAGCGTATGATAATAAGTGTATATTAAGTTTCACACAAGCTATTTACCATAATTAATAAAATTTTTAGATATGAAAAAATTTATCATTCTAGGACTTTGCCTAAGCCTTGCTAGTATATATACTTTTTCCATGGCCAAAAATCAAGACTTCAAACATAGCAATTTGCAAATTTCCGCAGGTTGGGCATTTCCTCAAGGTCATTTTTCAAAACCTACATTGCCCACTTTTCAGGCACTAAATGGAGCCGATAGAGGCTTGTCTTGCAATATAGCGTATACGTATTATGTGGCTAGATGGATAGGATTTGGCGTTTTATTTGATTATTCAAATTATAAAACGGATACCGTAGGATTGCGCAATATTTTAAGCAATCCCAATATCTTGGTAAATGAACTCACCGCCAATAGATGGAATAATTATTCAGCCAAAGCCAGTTTAAATTTTCGCATTCCACTAATCTTAGGCCTTTCAATCACAGCAAGGGGTACCGTAGGATATGCTTGGCAAACATCTCCCGAAATTGTGATTGACAGCAAAGTAGATAATACCTATATTCGCAATACTATTCCCAAAAATAAAGCTGGAAATTTGACTTATGGTGCAGGCGCAGGAATTTTATGGAAAATTTTAGGCCCCCTAACTCTTTCTGCAAATTTTGATTATAATTGGGCATTGCCGTTTAAATTTAAGGGAAATACAATCAAAGAAGTAGTGAATGGAGCGGAAAGTCAAATAAAAAACATGGGCGATTTTAAACAAAATTATCAAGGAATATCTTTTGTTTTAGGAATTGGATTTACATTTTAAAAAATTTGTCAATAGGGGTATATGAAGAATTTTAGTATAATATTTATCTTGTTTTTTTGTGTTACGTTCTGTTTTGGACAAGGCGCAGTTTCTTTGCCAAACAAGAATCCAAATAAGGAATATGAGCGTTCAGGAGAAGATAAGGCGGCAGTTCTTCTGCCTAATACGGGCGTTAACTCTGCGTATAACCAAGCGTATGTGGGACGATATAATGCTCATTCTTTACCCAAAGTAGAAGGTCGTTTTTTTGCACGTTCCGAAGTGCAATTAAAAATGGGAACTTGCTTGCCTTTAAACGAATTTGGCCGCAAGGCTTTTGAATCCAATTTTAAAGAACGCAATGAAAATGGAGCCAACCCTGGATTTGCAATTCAAGCAAATTACAATTTTTATCCATTTCCAGTGTGGGGATTTGGATTTTTTATAGGAGCCAATCTTTGGGGGTATGATCAAAAAGAAGCCAGCACTTTTATTCTCAGTAAGTATGCCACCAAAGAAATTCCATATACTTTAGCTAAATCACATTCTTGGTATGATCTTAATTTTGGTTTATCTTTTCTCCTTCGCATTCCTTTATCCAATAGACTCTATCTTACAGGCAATGTCAATGGCCGTTTCCTTTTATTAACTTCGCCTGCTCTTACATTTACTTATACAACACCCCCTCCTAAGGATACAACTCAAGGACCCGATCGTTACATTTTTAACTGGCAAAAGAAAACAACTGGCGCACTCGCTTTTGGAAGTGGAATTGGTCTACTCTACCGATTTACCCCCAATATTTCAATGCTTTTCAATGTGGATTACGTATTTACTTTTATACCTACCACACAGGCATACATTGAAAATAAAGATACACAAATCATGACAGATCCCACCAATGACAATTTGTGGAAAAGATCAATCCTAAAATTAGGGTCGACTAATATAAAACAAAATTATTCAAATTTAAGCATTACACTAGGAGTTTCTTATGCATTTTAACAAAAACAGTATGATAAAAAAAATAAGTCTATTTTGCATTTTAACTATTTGTATAGAATTTGTAAACGCTGCAAACACCAATAATGCGTACAACTTACGGAAAATGGAAATTGCTTTTCAAGGGGGCGTGGCAAATCCTGTAGGCAATTTTGCAAAAG
>JAVVPL010000086.1:0-7806 GCA_036655775.1 Bacteroidales bacterium
CATTTCGGTTTCATGATGTATATGTGTAGCACAAGCCTCCATTTCATGTGAATGCGCTAATTTTCCACTTAATAAAGCCAATAAATACACCACAAAGACACCCACCAACAAAGCTCGTGTAAATGACCATTTGTGAGGCAAACGCCATGCAAAATTCACTTTGTCAGCTCCATTCGCACAACAATCTTCACTATGAACTTCCAAATGCGTATTTGAAGCAGTTTTAAAATTTTTAAAATACGGAATTTTCTCAAAAATAAACCCGAAAATCAAAGCTAAACCCACTAAAGCCAAGGAAACCCACAGAGTGGTTATAGGCATAATACTAAACATTCTAAAGGCATCATCCCCTAAAGCTGTAAAAGAGGTGGCCAACACACTCCCAAAATTAAACATTCCGTGAGTATATAAACTCACCACCGTAAATCCACCTACACAACCTGGAATCAGTCCCAATCCCGTAGCCGAAAAAAGCTGTGCAAACGATCCTTTCTTGGGGGATTTATTTTTCATTTTAGTATGACGCCAAAGACTTACAAATTCCATCAACATCATAATAATCATAACAAAACTGACTATTTTCAAACTCTCAGCCAAAGGTTCTATCCACCAATTTAGTGTATTCATAGTGTAAATAATTTTATTAATACGCAATTTCGCTTAAAAAAAGCGCTTTTGCAGGTACCGACATACCCGCTTCACTTCTGTTTTTTGAACCTATAATTGTACGCATTGCTTCCACTTCTATTTTGTGCATGCCAATTTCTAAAAGGGTGCCCACAATGGCTCTGACCATATTTCGTAAAAAACGATCTGCTTGGATGGTAAAAAGCAAATGGGTATTGTTTTGCGACCAAGAAGCATGCATAATTTTGCAAAAATTAGTTTTGGTTTGTGTATGTGATTTAGAAAAACATGTAAAATCGGCATATTCCATCAAAATTGCGCAAGCCCTATTCATTGCCTCAACATCCAAAGAAAAAGGTACAAAATGGCTAAAATCATTCTCGAAAGGGTTTTTATACGTATGGATCCGATACGTATAGGTTCTGGAGAGTGCCGAAAAACGAGCATGTAAGTCAGCGGCTACTTCAAAGATAGAATATACACAAATATCTTTGTCCAATATCGCATTGAGTCGATAGACCCATTGCTGTAAATCGGGCGCAGTAAAGGATCTTGCTATATCAAAATGCGCATAAAAAGAAGAGGCATGGACCCCCGTATCGGTACGTCCAGCCCCTATTAAATTTATTTTTTGTGCCATCAAAATAGAAAGTGCCTTTTCTAAAGATGCTTGAACACTTTTTGCATTGGGTTGAGTTTGCCACCCATGATAGGCACTTCCATTATAGGCTAAATGGATAAAATATCTAGGCATCCCGTTTTATTTTAAAGGCGCATCTTCTTTGGCTTTCACTTTGGCTGAAGGCTTTGCAATAGATTCACGCATTTCGGTATCGGCTTTAATATTTTGAAATTTATAATAATCCATAATTCCCATATTCCCTTCTCTAAAAGCTGCGGCCATAGCCATAGGAATTTCAGCTTCCGCTTCGATTACTTTGGCACGAGCTTCTTGCGCTTTGGCTTTCATCTCTTGCTCCAAGGCCACCGCCATCGCTCTCCGTTCTTCGGCTTTCGCTTGTGCTATATTTTTATCGGCATTAGCTTGATCCATTTGCAATTGAGCGCCAATATTCTTACCTACATCAATATCTGCAATATCAATAGATAAAATTTCAAAAGCCGTGCCTGAATCTAAACCTTTTTCTAATACAACCCGAGAAATAGAATCTGGATTTTCTAACACTTGCTTATGACTAGCAGCCGATCCAATAGAGGTAACAATACCTTCACCTACACGAGCTAAAATGGTTTCTTCTCCAGCACCTCCCACCAATTGTTTAATATTGGCTCGTACCGTTACTCGCGCTTTGGCAATCAACTGTATGCCATCCTTAGCCACAGCAGCTACGGGAGGGGTATTAATTACTTTTGGATTTACCGACATTTGTACGGCTTCAAACACATCACGTCCCGCAAGATCGATGGCCGTTGCTGTTTTGAAATCTAAACTCATATTTGCTTTATCGGCCGAAATTAACGCACTAATTACCGAATTCAAATGGCCTCCAGCCAAAAAATGGGCTTCTAATTCATTTCTATTCAAATCAATTCCCGCTTTTTGTGCGGCAATTAAATTGCGTACAATTACTTGTGGTGGGACTTTACGCCAACGCATTAAAATTAATTGCAAAAGAGAAATATTTACCCCTGAAACCAAGGCATTGAACCATAAGGCCACAGGAATAAAATAAAAAATAAGCCACAACAAAAAAATGGCGGCGCCAATAATACCTATTACAATGCCTATTTCCATAATCTTTTTTTATTTAATTGGTTTAACAATAATTTTTGTATCTTCTATTTTTATAATTTCAATCGGTGATTGTTGGTCGATAAACGATGTTTCCGATTGCACTTCATAATACGTTCCCGCAAACTCAGCTTTACCCATAGGGGCTAAACGTGAGATTGTAATACCCCGATCGCCTAGAGATAATTTTTTGGTTTCTTTATTGTTTTCGTTGGCTTTTCCCTTCAATTCGGTAGTCAACATAAAGTGTTTCCACGTTTTACTTTTGAGTATCCAAATAGTTGAGACAACGATAATTAATAAACAAATTCCGCTACAAATAAGCCCCGCTACTAAACCAAAACTCATAAAGCATTTGGCAAGCGCATAAGCTAAAGCCAAAAAACCCAAAATCCCTACAATGCTAGTGCCTGGGAATACTAATATTTCTAATAAGATTAAAACAAAGCCGACTAAGATAAGGGCCGAAATTAAAAAAATTGACATACGTATACTGAATTTTAGTCTACAAAGATACTCTTTTTTTTGAATATGCAAACGCTTCTGTACAAAAAAAAAGAGCCTATTTTTACAAATAGACTCTTTTTTTAAATTTTCAAAAAGAAATTATTTTTTTACGATAATTTTTTTGGTGATTAAACCTTTTTCAGTGTTTACTTTTGCAATATAAACGCCATTGTTTAGAGATGTGATGTCTACAAATGCAATATTATCATTGGCAACTAGCGTTTTGATTAATTGACCCGCCATATTGTAAATTTTAATATCATTCATTTTGTATAAAGAAGAGATGGTAATTTCGCTGCTAGCAGGGATAGGATAGATTGAAGCTTTAAAATCAATACTATTGATATCATCATTTGCTGAAACAGTATTAACTACAGGTCTCCAATAGAATTCAAAATATTCACGAAATAGAATGCTTATAGGAGCATAAACACTATCATTGTTATATTGAGGATTCGTTTCAGGAAGATAAGGAGCTCCTGTACCTTCGGTGGTATAGAAATAATCCATAGGCATATATGCACCTGCGGCATTAAATTCTTCGCCTTTACAACCAGCTTTAAAAGACAATGAAAGCACTAACAATGAACTATCTCTTGGCAAATTCCAACGAACGGCAAAGGGTTTATGGCTAGGAGTAGTATATTTACAAGGAAATTCATATATCAACACTTGATTAAATTGTTTTTCCTCTGTATAGCCTGGGACATTGATATCATAAGGGATATCTATATTTTGAGAGGTACATTGTAATTTAGAAGGGATGGGAACATCCGTAACGTCTTGTCCCATTGCTTCGTCAGTGGTATTCCAAAAAGTTTGATAATCAATATCAAAAAGACTCATTGAACTAGGTACTGTTTCCATCGAACTCTGAGGAGATTTCTCCCGATTTACCCACATAATAACTCCAGAAACTGCACGATCATCACCAAATTTATATTCCTTATCTCCTGAATAAAAAAGAGGGAAATAGCATTGATAATAATTATATGCATTATTAGTTCCACCTAGAATTTGTGACCACTGACCCTCATCAGGAGCCCCTGCTGCAGGCGAACCAAAAGTATAAGAATATAATTTACCATCTTGTGCACAAGGCATATACATACATTGTGGATACAAAGTATCGGTTTCTTTTGACAATTCAATAGCGGCCATTTTATTAGCTGTGGCAGGAATAGTCATTGTACGGGATTGCGTAAGTTTAAAATCTTTTAGCGCTTTGACTTGACGAGCTTCGCCCACCATTTGGGCTTGTATATTAACAGCAAAGCAAGCAGTTAATAACAATAAAGTAAGTTTTTTCATTCTTTTTTCGTTTTTTTTAATTTATATTACTTTCGTTTTTTTCTCTAAAGGGCAAATTTAGTATTAAATTAACACTTCTCAAAATAAAAAATCATTTTTTTTTATTTTTTTTTATTTTTTCATCCATTGCGAAGGCTAACACCTGCATCATTGAATCTATATAATTAATAGACAATCCTTTTATATATTCTTTAGGAATTTCATCAATTTGCGCTTTATTTGCATTACACAAAATGATTTGATGGATATGCGCCCGTTTTGCTGCTAATATTTTCTCACGAATTCCTCCCACTGGCAAAACCTGCCCTCTCAAGGTAATTTCACCCGTCATCGCCACATTGGCTTTTATCTTTTGTCCAGTATAGGCAGAAACTAAGGCCGTAAAAATAGCAATTCCAGCCGAAGGTCCATCTTTAGGAGTCGCGCCTTCGGGTACATGTATATGTATATTTTGATTTTGTATTTCTTCGTCTTTAAGGCCTAATTCCTGCGTATGCGCTTTCAGATATTCAAACGCCAAATTGGCCGACTCTTTCATTACATCGCCCAAACTCCCCGTCATACTTAGATTGCCTTTTCCTGGCGAGGTACTTGCTTCTATAAATAAAATTTCACCCCCTGCCGAGGTCCAAGCTAAACCAGTCACTACGCCTTGCATACTAGTGTCCAAAGCTTGTGCATGTCGCGCAGTTTCCGTTCCTAAAATACGACGAACTTCCTCTTCGCCTACTTGGGTAAATGTGTTTTTGTTTTTTTCGACAATGGCACGGGCTTTGGAACGAATGATCGTAGCAATTTGTTTTTCCAATTGTCTTACCCCAGATTCACGCGTATAGTTTTCGATCAAATATTTAAGTCCCGCATCTAAAAAAACTAGTTGACCTTCTTCGATACCATGATTTTTGAGTTGTTTGGGAATTAAATGGCGCTTAGCTATTTGCAATTTTTCTTCTATAATATAGCCTGTAACTTCAATAATTTCCATTCGATCCAAAAGCGCAGGATGAATATTGGAGAGAGAATTGGCCGTGGCTATAAAAAGCACTTTCGATAAATCGTAATCAATTTCAAGAAAATTGTCATGAAAACTTGTATTTTGCTCGGGATCTAATACCTCTAAAAGGGCTGCGGAGGGATCTCCATTGATATTCATACCCAAAACTTTGTCTATTTCATCCAACATAAATACAGGATTGGAAGATTGCGCTTTTTTTATATTTTGAATAATCCGGCCTGGCATGGCACCTATATACGTTTTTCTATGTCCCCGAATTTCAGATTCATCCTGCAATCCACCTAAAGATACACGTACATATTTACGCCCCAAAGCCTCAGCTATCGAACGACCCAAAGAAGTTTTACCCACTCCTGGAGGACCATATAAACAAAGAATAGGCGCTTTCATATCGCCTCTCAATTTAAGTACGGCCAAATGCTCTAAAATACGTTCTTTGACTTTATCTAAGCCAAAATGTTCTCTATCTAAAACGGCTTTCGCTTTTTTTAGATTAAATTGATCGGGCGTATATTCACTCCATGGAAGATCAATTATCACATTGAGATAATTCAATTGTATTCCATAGTCTGGCGACATGGCATTGGTACGTTGTAATTTTTTAAGTTCTTTGTCGAAAATTTGAGCAAGTTCGGGGGTCCATTTTTTTTCGGAAGCTTTTTGTTTTAATTCCTGTATTTCTTGTTCACCAGAATTGCCACCCAATTCTTCTTGAATGGTTTTGAGTTGTTGGTTGAGTATAAAATCTCTTTGTTGTTTGTCTAAATCATTTTTGACTTTATGCTGAATTTGTTGACGCAATTCCATGGCTTGCATTTCTCTACTCATCAAACTCATCACCAAATAAGCTCTATCGCTCGCATCCTCCAACTCTAATATTTTTTGCTTTTCTTGGGCAGGAATATCCAAACCTGAAGCCATAAAATGAATTAAAAAATTGGGACTATCGATATTGTTGACTGCAAAACTCGACTCCATCGGAATACGCGAAGAGAGTTTGACCATCTGTAAAAACAAATCTTTTAATGAATCTAAAAGAGCATCAAAGGCCACTTTGTCAATTTTAAGCAAGGTATCATCCATGGCACTCACCTTTGCTTTTAGATAAGGCTCTGTTTGCACTAACTCATGTATTTTTATTTTACGCTGCCCTTGTATAATAATGGTAGTGCTCCCATCTGGCATTTGTAAAGTTTTCATAATGGTTGCCATGGTTCCAACTTGATACAAATCGACCAATAGAGGATCTTCACTTTCCTTATTGCGTTGCGCAACCACACCTATGGGTTGTTTTTCTTTGTAAGCCTCCTTGATTAATTGGATGGACTTATTACGTCCAACGGTAATAGGAAGAACCATACCTGGAAACAAAACATTGTTACGAATTGGCAGGATTGGCAAATCGTCGGGAATTGCTACTTTATTGAGGTGCAATTCATCATCCCCGGTCAGCAGAGGAATAAATTCTGCTTCCGCATCATTCTCTATCAAATCGGAAAGATCCATTAAATTCTTCTTCATTCTTTAAAATTTTCCTTTTTCTCTATTTTCGTGCGTGTTGGCATACACGGTACGCAAAATAGTTTCGTCTACTTCTGTAAATTCTTTTTGACGTCGTGCATATACACGTACAGCAGTTTCTATGGCCGTATCTATTTGATAATTTTTGCCTCCCCACGTATAGGAAGGTATAAATTGACGAGGAAATCCAGCGCCAAAAATATTTGCACAAACGCCCACGACCGTACCTGTATTAAGCATCGTATTGATGGCTGTTTTAGAGTGATCTCCCATAAATAGCCCGCAAAAAGTTTGACCTGTAGGCACAAAACTTTCGGCAGCATAACTCCAAATTTTAACCTCTGAATAATCGTTTTTCAAATTAGAATTGTTCGTATCTGCACCTAAATTACACCATTCACCAAGCACTGCATTTCCCAAAAATCCATCATGTGATTTGTTTGAATACCCAAAAATAACCACATTACTCAACTCACCCCCTACTTTTGAATAGGGTCCTATCGTAGTTGCACCATATATTTTGGCATTCATTTTTACTGTAGCCCCTTCACAAATAGCCACTCCGCCACGTAGACAAGCACCTTCCATGACTTCCGCATTTTTTCCTATATAGATAGGTCCTTTGCTCGCATTCAAGGTAGCGTATTCTACAATTGCGCCTTCTTCAATAAATATATTTTCAGCGGCTATCACTTGGTTGGTTTTACTTATTTTTGCCGATTTTCTATCCTGTGTTAAACAATCAAAATCACGCATTAAAATCGATTCATTCATTAAATATAAATCGCACACATTTTCAATTTTATCAATGGGTTCTTTATATTCGATTTCCGTCATATTTTCAGGACTTTCTTCTGCAATTTTATCTAAATCATCCCCTCCTATTCGGTAGGCAATAATAGAATCTTCGCTAGAGAGAGCTTGATTGCTTTTTAATTTTTTAATTGCAGCTACTAAATTAGCATCTGGTAAAACCGCTGCATTGATCAACACATTTTGTTTTTTTTGTACTAGAGGATATTTTATCGATAAATAATCCTCCGTTAAACTCGAAGTTGTATTTTCTAAGGCT
>JAVVPL010000087.1:0-594 GCA_036655775.1 Bacteroidales bacterium
AAACATGGCATCCCCTGAAAGAATTGCGGTATTGGGACTCCATTTTATTTGTACAGTATCCCTACCTCTACGCATGGGAGCCTGATCCATTAAATCATCGTGCAAAAGTGTAAAATTATGAAATATTTCCACTCCCAAAGCTGGATAGATTGCTTCATTTAGATTGCCCTCAAATAAATCACAAGCCATCATAACAAAAGCAGGACGAATACGTTTTCCGCCAGAAGCAAGGGCATATACAATAGGTTCGTACAATTCGTTAGGCTCTTGTAAAATAGATTCAGATGCTAAAACTGCATTAATTGTTTCCAACTGTTTTTCAAATGTAAGAGGCTGCATATCTTTTTATTGTTTGTTTTATTTATTTTTCACTAAATTCACTAAATATTCCCCATATCCACTTTTCATCAATGGTTTTGCAATTTCACATAATTGTGCAGCATCAATAAAATTTTGTCGATAAGCAATTTCTTCTATACAACCTACTTTCAAACCCTGGCGTTGCTCCAATACAGCTACGAATTGCCCCGCTTGGAGTAAGGATTCAAAAGTACCTGTATCCAACCAAGCCGTTCCTCTTCCTAAAATGCCTAC
>JAVVPL010000087.1:604-7249 GCA_036655775.1 Bacteroidales bacterium
ACACTTTGTTTACATCTGTAATTTCATACTCGCCTCTTGCACTTGGTTTTATATTTTTTGCAATTTCAACTACGGTATTATCATAAAAATAAAGTCCTGGCACTGCATAATTTGATTTGGGATGTATCGGTTTTTCTTCTATTGAAATGGCAGTCATCTTTTCATCAAACTCTACTACCCCATAGCGTTCTGGATCCGAAACATGATAGGCATATACCACACCTCCATCGGGATCATTATTTTTTTGAAATAAATTTTGTAAACCAGTTCCATAAAAAATATTATCGCCTAAGACCAATGCCACTTTATCCTTAGCTATAAATTTTTCGCCCAAAACGAAAGCTTGTGCTAGGCCATTTGGTACTTTTTGTACAATATAACTAAATTGACACCCTATACGAGAACCATCCCCCAACAATTTTTCAAAATTTGGTAAATCTTCTGGCGTTGAAATAATCAGAATTTCGCGAATTCCTGCCATCATTAAAACGGAAAGAGGATAATAAATCATCGGTTTATCATAAATTGGCATCATCTGTTTACTCATAGCTAAAGTCAAAGGATGAAGACGTGTGCCAGCTCCTCCTGCAAGAATAATTCCTTTCATTGTATTAATTTTTCTTGTTGTAAATTGAATTCGCAAAGATAACCAAAAGTTTTGAATTTTATATTAATTCAAAAGCTAAACCATTTGATCTGCTTGAAATTTAAAACCCATTCTTTTGCCAGTGGCCATCGACATATTACTTAATTCACTTTGGATCTCACCTACACTCATTTCTTTAATGGCATCATAAGGAGGTGTCAACAAATCAAAATTAGACGAATACAACATGGCACTACGCATTAAATTATCGGACATTTCCGAGGTCATTACCGTAGTGTTGAAATTATTAAAAAGAAGTCCTAATTCCTGTTTACCTTCAATAAAACAATGTTTTTCTTTGTTTACAAAAACTCGTCCTATCAAATATCCCAAATCATTTTCGCGATTATATAATATAGAATCTGCCAAAAAATTATAAATATGAATTACGCCACAATACGAACGATCTTTATTTTCTTTAATGTAAGAGGTTTTCATCAAATCATGATTTCTGGAAAATTCAAAAATATTGGTATGCTTAGTAAACAACAATACATCACTCGAAAATCTCAATTCAAATTCATAAATATTTCTATTGACATATTCAAATTTCGGATCAAATTTTTTGTTGTTCTCTTTTTGTAAACGGCGCATTTCTGCAATAATACTACTTGCTGAAGTTTTAAGCATTTCAAAAACTTCTTCAGTTTGTTCATTTACTTCATGCTTAAGATGATTTTTCTTAGCAATAACTGCAAATAACTCTTGATTAGGGGTGATATTTTGCTCTTCCATAACTAATAATATTTTTGCGAATATACAAATAAATTGGGAAAGAATGGATGCATTTTTAAATTTTATATTTGCTGGGCAATTTTTCTAGCACAATTAATTCCATCAATAGCTGAAGAGGTAATTCCACCCGCATAACCAGCACCTTCCCCAATGGGATATAAAGCATGTATTTGAATATGTTCCATACTTTGAGGATCTCGAAGTATTTGTACAGGAGAGGAAGTGCGCGATTCCAAACCCAACAACATAGCATCTGGACTCAAAAATCCTCGTTTTTTATTTTCAAAAATTTTAAAGGCTTCTTTTAATGATTGGGACACAAAATGGGGTAATATCTCATCCATTTTAACCGATTTTAATCCTAAATGATACGAACTAGGTGCTAATTCTATAGAATATTTACCATTCACAAAATCGGTCATTCGTTGCGCAGGGGCTTTTTGACTTTTTCCTGCGGCTATAAACATGGCTTGTTCTAAATTTTCTTGAAATTTCACACCTGCTAAGGCTCCATATTCATCAAATTTTTTATAATCTTCTGTTTGCACACTTACCACCATTCCTGCATTAGCAAAAGCTGAACTACGCATGGAATTTGACATTCCATTTACTAACATCAATCCTTCTTGTGTAGTGGCAGGAATAACTAAACCCCCTGGACACATACAAAATGAAAACACCCCTCTATTTTGTATTTGCGTAACCATACTATATTCTGCAGGAGGTAAATAGTGTGGACGCACAGAGGTATGATATTGGAATGTATCTATTAGCTTTTGAGGATGTTCTAAACGCACCCCTAGAGCAAAAGGCTTCGCTTGTATTGCATACTTATGCTCAAAAAACCATTGATAAATATCTCGGGCCGAATGCCCCGTTGCCAAAATTACAGCCGAAGCCATATATTCTTTTTGATCTTGGGTTTTAACCCCTACAACCCTATTTTTTTCTATTAAAAAATCGATAACCTTGGAATTAAAATAAACTAAACCGCCTTTATTGATAATTGTGTTACGCATTTGTTCTACAATTTTTGGCAATTTATCGCTTCCTATATGAGGATGTGCATCTATCAATATATTGGGATCGGCTCCATGTTCTACAAAACATTCCAACACCTCTTTGATATTCCCCCTTTTATTGGAACGAGTATAGAGTTTGCCATCAGAAAACGTACCTGCTCCCCCTTCGCCAAAAGCATAATTTGAATCGGGATTAACAATTTCACATCTCTGCAATAAAGCAATATCCTTTTTCCGTTCATGAATATTTTTACCTCTTTCCAAAACAATGGGTTGAATTCCTTCTCGTAAAAGTTCAATGGCTGCAAATAGACCCGCAGGGCCACTTCCACACACAATCACCTTGGCACAACCCGATTTAAGACAGGGGATAGCTTTGGGAATTTCCTTTTGAAATGTATCGGGATATATATAAACTCTAAGCGCTAAATTTATTTTAATTTCTTTACTCCTCGCATCAATGGATCGTCTCAAAATTTCAAAATGAGAAATAGAGGAAACTTCAATTTGTATTGTTTTTGCAATTGCTTTTTGCAAGGCCTCTTCTTGCTGCAATTTATTAGCTAAAATGGCAATTTCTATTTCTGTAATCATGTCAATCTATTCAAACGTGACACAGAGTTGAAGCATTTTGGCTCCCACTTTATCAATATAATTGGTATAGTACAAATTTTCTCTCACCAATAAATCATTTAAGCCGTAAAACATCTTTAATTCAATAGCAATTTTATTGTCCATGGGTAAAAAGAAATCCCAACCCACCCCTAAGGTCAAACCCACATCATTTCGTTTTAATTTAACAAAATAATCATCTGGATGCTCGGCTTTTTTTTTCGCCAAAGACGCCAAATCGACAGAATAACGAATCCCTGCCACCACATAAGGTCTGGAATTGACCAATCGAGCCGCTTTCCACTTTATTTCCAAAGGAAATTCCACATAGGTAGCTTCTATTTTTTTACTTTCAGAATAAATTTGTTTGCCATCCGTTTTTAAAGTATATACTAAATAGCGTTCCCCTAAAGATAAAGTAGGAACAAAACGGAGATCAAAATATTTACCCAATCGTAAATTGGTAACTATACCTACGGTAAAACCCATTTGAGGCTTCATACTAATACCATATAATGTGTCTGATAAATTAGCCATATTCGCAGCAGGTTTTACAGTAAACCCCATTTGATTGACTCCGATAGTAAATCCAAAGTGAAGCAATTTTTGATCATAGATAGGATTCAGAGCTACTCGCGGAGGCGATTTGGCCTCCAAACAACCTAGACTCAATACCACACTAAATAGACAAAACAAGCATGTAAAACGCATCTTTTTAATTTTATGTACATATTAAATAATGGGTAAAACAAGTATCATCTATTCGTTTTTTAGCAATTCTTTTAAGAGTCTTTCTTTGTTGATAGGAACCACACCTACCTCTTCACACACTAAGCCTCCCGACATATTGGCAATATAGGCAAGATCTGCCGCCGACAAGCCTTCACTTAAACAAAGGGTAGCCACACTGATTACGGTGTCTCCAGCCCCCGAAACATCGGCAATTTGACGTATTTGCGCAGGATAATGTGTAAATTTATTTTTTTCTTTAATCACCACCCCATCTTCCGAAAGAGTGAGCATAATCATTTGTGCCCCCAAGTGTTCTCGCAGTTTTTCTGTTGCTTGCTCCAAAGCCTGCATATTGCTTGCAACAAAATCGATTTTCAAACCTTCTTTGATTTCTTTTAAATTGGGTTTAAAAAGAGTGACATTTTTGTAGGCTGAAAAATTTCGTTTTTTGGGATCTACGGTTGTAGGAATATTTTTTTCTTTGGCTTTATTGACTAAATATTCTATAATTACAGGAGTCAACACTCCTTTATCATAATCTTCTATAATAATAGCATCTATTTTTTGAGTAGCAAAAATGGTATCCAATAGTTGTAAAAAACCATACATTTCAGCTTCATTCAATGGATGTATATGTTCTTCATCCACACGCAGCATTTGTGTATGATTCGCAAGAATTCTAAATTTTGTAGTAGTTAAACGTTGTGAGGAGGAGTATAAATATGCGGATGATATCGCTTGCGCTTCTATGAGCGAAGCAAACTCTTGCCCTTTCAAATCGGCTCCTATCACGGAACATAATATAGGAATTGCGCCCAAAGCTTTAATATTTAAAGCCACATTGGCAGCGCCTCCCAAACGATTTTCACGACGATTTACAGCTACCACTGGCACTGGTGCTTCGGGAGAAATCCGATCGACCGATCCAAACAAATAGGCATCAATCATCACATCTCCCACAACAAGAATGCGCTTGTTTTTAAAATTTTCAAAAAGTGTTGTATACGCTAGCTTGGTTAACATAATCCTTATCTTTCAATTTGCATAAGCAACAAAGATACAAAAAAATGAGGAATTAATATAAGAAATTAATACTTTATTCTCTAATTATGGTAAACATACCCGAAGGCTCTATTTTGATAATTCGAGAAGCACGTGTTTTTTCTATATGTGTAGCCGACAAAATTACCAAATGATCTACCCCTTTAATAATCTCTTGGGAAATAGATTGAAAGCTGAGAGGAGAAGGTTCTCCAGAAATATTTGCAGAAGTTGATACGATAGGTTTACCCAATTCATTGATAAGTTGACAACAAAAATCATTTTTTACAACTCTAATAGCAATACTGCCATCTTTTCCCATCACATTCTCTGCTAAATTTTTTCCTTTTGGATAAATAATAGTCAATGGCGTGTCCATCGCATTCATTAAATCATACGCAACTGGAGGAATATCGTGTACATACTCTTTAAGCTGTTCTTGTGATGAAACCAAAACAATAAAACTTTGATCTTCTTCTCTGTGCTTGAGTCTATATATTTTAGAAATAGCATTCTTATCCGTGGCATCACAACCAATACCCCAAATGGTATCCGTAGGATATAAAATGATACCTCCGTTTTTCAATGTTTTAACACAATTTTCAATTTCAATAGGTGTGATATTGTACTGCATACGTAAATAAAATTTTATAAATTCAAATAAAAATCGATCAATCCTTCTGGGGCCTTTACTGTAATTTCTTTAGCATCTCTATCTACTTTTACAATAAATTTATCTATCACGGGCATCATAATTTCCTTATCCTCATTGTGAATAACAAAAATAGCCTGTGGTCCACTATCATTAATTTGATCTAATATACCGATGGGACCCTTTTCAATATCTTTGATTTTAAAGCCTAAAACTTCATGGAAATAAAACTTATTTCCTTTTAATTTAGGGAGAGCAGTCAAAGGTAAAAACAATTTATTTCCAATCAAAGCCAAAGATTCCTCTACACTCACATCCTGAAAACGAACCGTTACATTTTGTCCTTTTACAAGACTTATTTTTTCTATAAAAAAAGGTATGAGTTGTCCTTTTATTTCAATGAATACAGAATCTAATTTACTATAAAATTGAGGTTCATCAACATCTAAAAATAATACCAACTCTCCTTTATAACCAAAAGATTTAGTTACAAATCCTAAAAAAAAACAATCCTGTTGATTCATCTTATCTATTATATTTGTGCATATTTAGCTTTTCTTTTTTCCCATTGTTGTTTGGCATACGCTTGCATATCCTCTACAGTATCTTTTTCGTCTACGATTTCCAATCCAAGCATAAATTCCACTACATCTTCGGTGGTCACAACTCCTTCAAAACTACCATACTCATCTACAATAAGAACTATTTGTTCTTTTTGCGTTTGCATTTTTTCCCAAAGGTTACTTAAATATTGCGTATCGGAAGCAATGAGTATTTCTCTTTTAATTTCACCTAAGGTTAAATCCGACAATCCTTCAGCGAGTTTTTCAAAAACTTTTTGTTTCCGAACATATCCTGTAATATTTTCAAAATCATCTAGATAAACGGGAATTCGAGAATGTTGAAAATTATTTTTTTGTTCAAAAAACTCCTTACAAGTCATTTTCTCGGAAGCTGTTGTAACTACAATACGAGGGGTCATCACCTCTCTAGCTCGCATTGTTTTCAATGTAATTACATTTTGTATAGCCTTTGTTTCTTCATCTTGAAAAATCCCTTCTTCGGCACCAATATTGACCATTGCAGAAACTTCTTCTCTACTAACCGTAACTTCTTTATTATGCGAAGATATTAAACGGGTCAACTGTTCAGACAATATAACCAAGGGATAACAAATCCAAATCATTGCTTGAATAATATGGGCT